>CAXSEW010000185.1:0-7740 GCA_964236185.1 uncultured Nakamurella sp.
CGCCTTCCTGACCGGCATTCTCGCCGCCTGAGCGGGAGAATTCAGCGGCTGGACGGTCGTCGGGACGGGCGGCCCAGGTGGTGGGCCCGGGCCCAGGTCAGCTCACCGCCGCCGTCGGTGCCAGAGTCACCGCCTCGCCGCCGTCGGTGCCAGAATCACCGCCTCGCCGCTGGCCCCGGACAGTCGCAAGGCGTCCAGCACCCGGGCCTGCCGAACGAAGTCGTCGTCGCCGAAGGGCGGCAGTCGACATACACGGCGTCGATCTCCGAACTGGCGAGCAGCTCGTCGTACGAGCCGAAGGCAGGCGGCAGCGCGAGCTCCGCGGCGAAGGACTGCGCCCTACCCAGGTCCCGGCTGGCGACCGCGGTGAAGGAGGTGTCCGGTGAATTCCGGTTGGCATCGATCACCAGCCGGGCGATGGCTCCCGTGGACAGCACGCCCCACCGCAGCGCCGTCACGACAGTTGGTCAGCGGCCTGCAGCAGGGTCCGCGCGGCGGAGGCGAGCCCCTCGAGCTGGTCCAGTTCCTGGTCCTCGTGCTCGATGTTGACCGCCATGTCTGGATCGACCGCCTGCAGGGCGGCCAGGAAACCGGCCCACCAGTCGACGTCGTGGCCGCGCCCGACCGCGACGAAGTCCCAGGAGGCGTTGGTCGGCCACCTGCTCAACGTGTACTTGCCGCCCAGGCTCAACGCGCCCGGTTCGTCGGGCCAGATCCGGCCGAACCGGTCGTCCAGCACCCCGTTGATGCGGGCGGCCGCGTTGATCCGGGTGTCCTTGGCAGCGGCGTTGTAGACCAGGTCGCCGAGATGCTTGACCGCTTCGATGGGTTCGATGCCCTGCCAGAACAGGTGGCTGGGATCGAGCTCGGCACCGACGTGGGTGGCGTTGATCTCGGTCGCCAGTCGCTCCAGCGTTGCGGGGTTGTAGACGACGTTGTGCGGGTGCATCTCGATGCACACCTTGACGTCCGCCGCGTTGGCCCGGGCCTGCACCTGCTGCCAGAACGGAATCGCGACCTCGTTCCACTGGTAGTCCCGGACGTCCAGGTAGGCGCTGTCCCAGGGCAGCACGTTCCAGGCGGGCAACGTTCCGGTGGGCGAGGCAGCCGGCGTCCCCGACATCGTGACCACCCGCTTCACCCCGAGTAGCGCCGCGAGCTCGATGGCCTGGAGGATGTCGGCCGCATGCTTGTCCCGGACCGCCGCGTCGGGATGCAGCGGGTTCCCGTTGCAGTTCAGGGCGGTCAGCGTCATCCCGGCGTCGGCGAACAGGGCCAGGTAGTCGCTCCGCGCCTGCTGACTGGCGAGGATGTCGTCGATCGGCAGGTGCGGCGCGGCCAGGAATCCACCGGAGTTGATCT
Organism: uncultured Nakamurella sp.; assembly: GCA_964236185.1. Taxonomy (GTDB): domain Bacteria; phylum Actinomycetota; class Actinomycetes; order Mycobacteriales; family Nakamurellaceae; genus Nakamurella. The sequence continues at coordinate 1,363 of CAXSEW010000185.1, forward strand.
CCGCGCTGGTCAGTCCGAGATCGGCGAGGATCTTCAGCGCCGCCTCGATCGGCTGGTCGTGCAGGCAGGCCGTGTATGCGCCCAACTTCATGAGAGCTCCTTCCGGTAGTTGTTGTCGATGATGAGATCGGACCTGTACTGCGCGCGGATCAACTTGCCCCGACCGAAAAGGGTGCCGGCGGCGCTGATGACCGCACGGGCGACGTACCGCCCGACTCCGGGCGGGTACGGGCCCCGCCGGCCCGGGCAGAGTCGACGACGGCCTGCATCAGCTGCAGGTTGTGCAGGCCGTGGGCGAAGGTCGGACAGGGCGGTACACCGTCGATGCCGGCCACCTGTTCCAGAAACGCCCTGGCCTGATAGACGAACAGGTCGTTCTGGCCGAAGTTCACGCCGGGGAAGTCCATCGCCAGCCCACCAGTCAGGTATGGATGCGCGGGCCCGGCGAGCACTTGCCGGAAGCCGCGGGTCGATCCTAGGTCGGCCGAGTCGAGGTAGGTGAACTCGCCCTGCCGGGCCAGGTCGAACGTCGCCGTGCCGCCGCGGGTGAACAGCTCGAAACCGAGCGAGTTCGGCAGACCCTGCGCGATGCGGGACGCGGAAAAGGTGCCCGTCGCGCCGCTGGCGAACTGCGCTGTGAAGGTGACCAGGTCCTCGTTCTCCACGGCCGCGGTCTCCTCGCTCACCGCACCGGCCGCATGTCCAGCCACGACGCCCAGCGGCAGCGCCCGCTGCGCGATGGTGGTGACCAGCACGGCGCCGCTGACGGACTCGATGGGGCCGAACAGAAACTCCCCGACGTCGATGACGTGGCTGCCGATGTCGGCCAGCGCACCGGAGCCCGGGGCGCCGCGATAGCGCCAGCTCATCGGACCGCGCGGGTCGGCGGCGTAGTCGCACCAGTAGTGGCCGTTGAAGTGCACCGGCGCGCCGATCGCGCCGGACTCGATGCGCTCCTTGATCACGGCGATGGCGGGCGACCGGCGGAACGTGAAGCCCACGGCGGAGCGCGTGTCGGCGGCAGCGGCAGCGTCCACCATGGCCTGCGCGTCCTCGAGGGTGGGCGCGAAGGGCTTCTCGCACAACACATGTTTGCCGGCGGCCAGCAGGCCCTCCACCACCTCGCGGTGCAGGTGGTTGGCCACCACCACGCTGACCACGTCGATGTCGGGGGCCGCGGCGATGGCCTGCCAGCTGTTCTCGATTCTACGGTAGCCGAACCTCCGGGCCGTTTCCGTGGCGAATGGCTCGTGCACATCGGCGATCGCGACCAGCCGGATGTCGGGCAGGCCGGGGCCGTACACGGTGGACGCGGACCGGTAGCCGGCGGCGTGGGCACGCCCGGCCATGCCGGCACCGATGACGGCGACACCGAGAGAATCGACAGGCACGGGCAGGCACCCTTCTGTTCAGGGGATCAAATGAGGGCGACCGGCTCTAATAGGTACTAGACCGGTCTAGGTGATGGTTTATCATCGATCCGTCAACGTGATCTGTCAAGCCCGTCTGCTACCGGAAAGGAGTACTCGTGCCGGAGGACGCCCGCAGTCGAGTGCCGACGATGAAGGATGTCGCGGCGGCGGCAGGCGTATCGAAGGCGCTGGTATCGCTGGTGTTTCGAGAGGCGCCGGGGGCGAGCGCCGCCACCAGATCGCACGTGCTGGCCGTCGCCGACCGGATCGGTTACCGCCCGAACCGCACGGCCAGCACCCTGGCCCGACGGCGCAGCCGGCACCTGGGCGTCACCCTGCAACTGCGGAACGCCTTCCACGCCGAACTGGTGGAGGACGCTCAGGAAACGGCGAGCGCGCTGCGTTACGAATTGATGCTCAGCACCATCACCCGCGGTCACGACGAGCGGCGCGCCATCGAGACCCTGCTCGAATATCGCTGCGAGGCGATCCTGCTGGTGGGTCCGGAGTCGACCACCGAGGCGCTCACCGACCTGGCCGGGAGGGTGCCGGTGGTGGTGCTCGGCCGGAACGTGGACATCCCCGGCGTCGACGTGGTGCGGACGGCCGAAGCCGACGGGATGGCCGCGGTCGTCGACCATCTGGTCGCCCTCGGACACCGCCGCATTGTGCACGTGGACGGCGGCGGCAGCGACATCGCGGCTGACCGCCGGCAGGGCTACGAACGCGCGATGCGCCGGCACGGCCTCGCTGCGCACGTCCGGGCGATCGCCGGCGGACCCGGCGAGGAGGACGGCCAGCGCGCCATGACCGAGGTGCTAGGCGATGGGCCACTCCCGTCGGCGGTCGCCGCCTTCAACGACCACTGCGCCATCGGCGTGCTGGACATTCTCGGGCGGGCCGGAATCACCGTGCCGCAGCAGGTCTCGGTGGTCGGCTACGACGACAACCCGGTATCCCGACTGGTCGGTATCTCGCTGACCACGGTGAATCAACAGGCGTCCTCGCAGGCCGACTGGGCCGTCCGCGCAGCGATCGAACGGCTGGACGACCATCGCACACAGGACCGCCGTACCGTCCTGCCCCCGCGGCTCGTGGTCCGCGGCAGCACCGGTCCGGCGTGAAGAGTGCACCCTCTTTGCGGGCAGCGGCTCAGCGGGCGTCCCAGAGCTGGTTGATCTTCTCCAGCATGAAGCGGTTCGATTCCTCGGCCCGGTCCTCCCACGCGAAAACGCAGGCGGTCAACTGGCCGTCGAAGCCGGTTTCCTTCAGCAGGGTGAACAGCTCATTGAAATCGACTTCCCCCTGGCCGATGTCGAGATGCTGGTGGATACGGGCGGTGGAGCCGGGCGGGTTGATGATGTAGCGCAGCCCCGACGAGGCATTGAAATCGAGCGAGTCGGCCAGGTGCACATCGGTCAGCAGGCTGCCGGCTGCCCGGATGATGCTGGCCGGATCGTTGCCGATGTGGAAGGTGTGCGGCGCGCAGTACAGGTAGGACAATCGTGGCGAATCGATCCCGCGGATCACGTCGATCGCCTCGATGCCGTTCTCGATGAAATCGTCCGGGTGCGGCTCGAGCGCCAGGTCGATCTGCTTGCGCTCGAAGATCGGCAGCAGTTCCTCCAGGGACTTGAAGAACTGATTCTCCGACTTCGATACCGCTTCCGGACGGCCGTTGAACTCCGACACCATCCGGGAGACACCAAGTTCTTCGGTGATGTCCAGCGCCCGCTTCCAGTTGCGGACCGCCGCCTGCCGTTCGTCCTCGTCCGGGCCGGCCCAGCGATACAGCGGCAGCACCGTCGACACTCCGACGCCGGCCGCGTCCAGTTCGTTGCGGAACCGGCGCACGGTGGCAAGGTCCACCCGGGGGTGCCGGAAAAACGGCAGGAAGTCTTCCCGGGGAGACAACTCGATCCATTCGTAGCCGAGATCGGCGACCACGCCGGGAAGTTCCAGCAGCGGGATGTGCCGGATCATGTGGGGGTCGAGAGCGATGCGCATCGATATCCTCAACCTGCGTCGTAGAGGGCCGGCTTCTCGCCGAGCTTGATCTCGACCCGGCCGCTGCCGCCGAACAGCGACTGGACGGCGGCGTCCGAAACCACTGCCGCCGCATAGCCGTCCCAGGCGCTAGGGCCGAACGCGCCGCCGTCGCGGACCGCATCGATCCATTCCTGGAACTCCACGTCGTACGCCCGGATGAACCGCTCCCGCCAGTCCTCGGGAACGCGCCCGGCGTACTGGTTCGCCCGCCGGATGGTCACCGGACTGGATTCGCCCAGAGCGGCAGTGCCCTCTTCGCACACCACCTCGCCCCGGATGTCGTAGCCGTAGCGGATGTTCACCGAGATCTCGACGTCGATCAGCGCGCCGCTCTCCATTTCCAGCAGCAGCACGAGCGGGTCCTGCAGTTCACCGCCGAGCCGGCTCTTCCGGGGCGTCAGCACAGTGGTGGCGACGATCTCCTCGCCGAACATCCACCGCACCATGTCGATCTCGTGCACCGCGGTGTCGGTGATCGCCATGTCCTTGGTGTAATGCCCCGGCACGCTGGGATTGCGGTGGGTGCAGTGCATCATCAACGGGGCCCCGAGTTCGCCGCCGTCGACCACGGCCTTCAGCGCGCGGTAGGCCGCGTCGTAGCGGCGCATGTAGCCCACCTGGACAAGCCTCCGGCCGAACGCCGATTCGGCGTCCAGGATCCGCCGGCAGGCCTCTTCGGTGGTGGCCAAAGGCTTCTCGCAGAAGACTGGCTTTCCGGCGGCAATGGCGGCGAGCACGTACTCCTCGTGCGTCGGCCCCCAGGAGCAGACCACGACGGCGTCCACCGCCGGGTCGCCGATGACGTCCTGGCCGGACGCGTGCGCACGCGCGCCGGGCAGGGCGGCGGCGACCCGGGCGGCCTCTTCGGCATTCACGTCGGTGACGGCGACGACAGCAGCCCCGGAGAGGACCGTGGTGAGCCGCCGGATGTGGTCTTTACCGATCATGCCCACGCCGATGACGCCGACGTTGACTGTCATATGTCTGTACTCCCTGGGAGAGATGAAAGGTTGCGGGATGGGCTGGATCTCAGCGCTTCAACTCATGCGAGAGTTCGGCCAACTCTTGACCGCCGGCCATCTCCGCCGTCAGCTCCTCGAGCGTGACCTCGGACCGCTTCTTGTCCAGGACGCACTGCCCGAGCTTGAGGATGATGAAGTGGTCGCCCACCAGGTACGCGTGATGCGGGTTGTGGGTGATGAAGACGACGCCGAGGCCGGCATCGCGGGCGGCCGCGGTGTACTTGAGCACCACGCCGGACTGCTTGACGCCGAGCGCCGCAGTCGGCTCGTCGAGGATCAGGACCCGGGCGCCGAAGTACACCGCGCGGGCGATGGCGACGCACTGCCGCTGACCGCCCGAGAGCGTGCCGATCGGCTGGTTGATGTCCTTGACCGTGATGCCCATCTTCTTGAGCTCGGTATCGGCGATCGTCCGCATCTCGTTGATCTTCATCGGCGCGAACGGCAGGTTCATCGCCCGCAGTTCGGAGCCCAGGAAAAAATTCCGCCACACCTCCATCAGGCCGACGACGGCAAGATCCTGGTACACCGTCGCCACCCCGAGATCGAGCGCCTCGCGCGGCGAGGACAGATTGACGTCGGTGCCGTCGATCTTCAGCGCACCCTCGGAGTGGGTGTGCAACCCGGACATGATCTTGATCAACGTCGACTTCCCGGCGCCGTTGTCGCCGAGCACGCAGGTCACCTCACCGGCGTTGACCCGGAGGTTGATGCCCTTCAGCGCCCGGATGGCGCCGTAGAACTTGCCGACGTCGGCCATCTCGATGAGCGACGTGCCGCCGCGCAGGGACGGATCGGCGCGTTCGGCAATGGTGTCTGTCATGACGATGCCCTCCGCGTGCTGGAGATCTTGCGGATGTAGAGGTTCACGGCGACTGCCAACAGCAGCATGACGCCCAGGAAAGCTTTGAACCAGTTGGGATCCCAACCGGCGAAGACGATGCCCTGGCTCACCATGCCGAAGATGAACGATCCGATCGCAACACCGACCGCACTGCCCAGCCCGCCGGTGAGCAGGCAGCCACCGACGACGGCGGCGATGATGTAGATGAACTCGTTACCTACACCGCCACCGGCCTGGATGGTCCCGTTCGAGCTGTACAACACGTTCTGGCCGTAGAACCAGCCCATCAGCCCCACGGACATGAACAGTCCGATCTTCACCTTGTTCACCGGCACACCGACGGCCCGGGCACTGTCCACATTGCCGCCGACGGCCAGGATCCAGTTGCCCAGGCGGGTCCGGGTCAGGATCCAGGCCCCGAGCGCGGTGGCCAGCAGCCACCAGACGATCAGGATGCTGAACGAGACGGACCCGAGCTTGAACGAGGACGCGAAGATCGCGTGCAGGCTGGAGTATCCGGCGATGTCGGAGGTGTCGTCGGTGGAGACCGAACCGGTGACCAGCTTGGTCACGCCGAGGTTCACACCCTGCAGGACGAAGAAGGTGCCCAAGGTGACCAGGAAGCTCGGAATACCGGTCCTGACCACGAGGTACCCGTTCAGGAACCCGATCGCCAGCATCAGCACCAGGGACAGCAGGGTGGCCACCCACATGTTCAGGTTGAACTGGTAGCCGAGCATGGACGCGCTCAGGCCGGCGGAGTAGGCGCCGACGCCCGCCGACAGGTCGAATTCACCGCCCACCATCAGCAACCCCACCGCCACCGCGACGATGCCGACGATCGCGCTCTGGGACAGCACCAGCGACAGGGCGCCCAGCGACCGGAACGACGGCGACACGGCGTAGAAGAAGATGTAGATGACGACCGCTGCCACGATCGCGCCCAGTTCCGGACGGGCCAGCAGACGGTGTCCGAAGGACTGCGGTGCCCGGTTCGGCGGGGTCGCCGGCGAGGCGGACTTGGACGGGGGTTTCACCGTCTGGGTCATGG
>CAXSEW010000186.1:0-7728 GCA_964236185.1 uncultured Nakamurella sp.
TAACGACCAAGGCCGCGAACGCCGTGGACGTCGATTCCGCATACCAGGCCATGAGCGGGACCGACCAGGGAGAGACGTTGAACGCCATGGCCAAGACGTTGGGCATTCTTCCTGAATGTGTCAGCTGACCGCATCCCGCGGCATCGGCCGGTGCGTCCCGCCTGGTCGGGCGGCGCGAGCGTGCACCCACCGGTCATGCGCGACCGGTGACCGCACAGCCGCGGGCGCTGAGGGCCGCCGGACTGTGCACATGCCGCGTCGGCTGGAGCGAGCGTGCACCCACCGGTCATGCGCGACCGGTGACCGCACAGCCGCGGAAGCTTGAGCGCCTGGACTGCGCACATGCCGTGTCGGCATCCACAATGCACGCGCAGCGGCAGACAGCTGCGCCCCGCTGCGCTGGACTGGCCGGATGGTGCCACCACTTCCGCGATCGCTGACCCACCTACTCCAGCGGCAGGACCGCCTGTTGACCCGCAGGCAGGTGCTCGCAGGCGGCGTCGGTGCTGCCGAGATCGAAGGACACCTGCGTCGAGGGCGATGGCAGCGGGTGCTGCCGCAGGTCTACGCCGTCGGGCCGGTCCCGCTGACCGCACGCGGGATGATCCGCGCGACCTACCTCTGGGCAGGGGTGGACAGCGTCGTCATGGGCGCTTCGTCGCTGTCGTGGCAGGGACGGCTCCCGTCCGTACCGACCGGCCCGGTCGAGGTAGCTATCGCCGCAGGTCGTAGTGGACGGTCGCCCGCCGGTGTGATGGTCCATCGGCAGGCGATCGCCGCCGAGAACCGCGCGTGGTGCGAGCGGGTCGGGGTCACGACGACGGCCTACGCCATCGCCAGCACATTGTCCGCGGATGGTGTGGACTTGCTGGATCTGGCGCTCCGTCGACGATGGGTCACGATCGACCAGGTCGCCGCTGCGCAGCGCACCCGGATCGGCGCCCGTCATTCGGCCGTCGCAGGTCGAATCATTCGATCGGCTACCACCGGAGCTCATTCACCGGGCGAACGGCTGCTGCACTCGCTGCTCAAGAAGGCGTCGATCGCCAGTTGGCAGGCGAATGCCGACCTGGTGATCGACGGCGGCACTATCTGTCCGGACGTGCGGTTCGACGCGCTGCGTCTGCTCATCGAGGTCGACGGATTCGCCTTCCACACCGACCACGCCGCGTTCGAGAGCGACCGGCGACGGCAGAATGCGCTCGTCCTCGCGGGCTGGACGGTGCTCCGTTTCACCTGGCGCCAACTCACCGAAGATCCGGAGCGCGTCGTTGGGGAGATCCGTAAGGCGATCTCCCACGCGAGCGTGCACTGACCGGTCGCCAGCGACCGGTGGCTACCCACTCGCGGACACGTCGCCCACCCGCACCCGGGCGAGCGTGCGCTCACCGGTCGCCGCCGACCGGTGGCTGCTCACTCGCGCGACTCCGCGCACCCGCACCCGCAACCCCGCCCACCCGCACCCGCACCCGCACCCGGTCGAGCGTGCGCTCACCGGTCGCGGCTGACCGCTGGCCCACTCGCGCACCCCCGCCCTCCCGCGAAGCGCGGCTCAGGTCACCGGGGCTCTCGACCGCCGGGACAGGACTGCCTGGAGCACCACCACGATCAGCAGGAACGCGCCGCTGACCACCTGCTGGACGTAGCTGTTCAGGTTGAAGCCCTGCACGATGAGGTTCTGGATGACGTACAGCAGGGCGATGCCGGCGAGGGTGCCGACGATCGACCCCACGCCACCGGCCAGCAGCGTGCCGCCGATCACCACGGCGGCGATGGCCTGCAGCTCGTAGGCGTTGCCGACCCGGGCCTCCTGCCCGCCGCCGGACAGCGCGGTGGACAGCACCCCGGCCACGCCGACGGTGAACCCGCTGATGGCGTAGACGCTGATCTTCACCCTCGCCACCGGCAGACCCATCAGTCCGGCCGCCGTGTCATTGCCGCCGACGGCCTGCACCGCTTGGCCGAAAGCGGTGCGGTTGAGCACCCACCAGCCGATCGCGAACACCACCAGGGTGATCCACACCGGGTTGCCGATGGTCAAAAGGCTGCCGGTGCCTAGGGTCTCGAAGAACTGCTGGCCCGGCACCGACGGGTGGTCGTTACCCTCGTTGGTGATGAAGAAGACTAGTCCGCGAGCACCGGTCAGCCCGGCGAGAGTGACGATGAACGGCGGCAGCCCCAGCTTGGCGATCACCAGACCCTGCACGAAGCCGATCAGCACGCAGACCACCAGCGGTACAAGGATCGCCGCCGCGGAACCGTGTGTGGACATCTCGGCGGACAGGATGACAGCGAGCGCGTACACCGATCCGACGGACAGGTCGATGCCGCCGCTGATGATCACGAACGTCATCCCGGCCGCGATGATGGCCAGGAACGACGCGGCCAGCGCGGTGTTGCGGAGGTTGTCGGCGGTGCCGAAGGTGGGCACGGTGATCGTGCCGACGATCATCACCAGCACCAACACCGCCACCGCGCCGTTGCGGGAGATCAAGGAGGTCAGCGCCCGGGCGCGGGCCCGACCTGCAGAGGCGCCGAGCTCGAGGCCCGGCGCGGCATGCACCGGATCCTTCGAGAAACCCGGACCCCCGACGGTCGGCTCGCCGGGACGGATGACGGGCTTGGTCATGCCTTGCTCCGGGAGGATCGCTGGACGTAGACCGCGGCGATGATGATCAGCGCTTCGACCATCTGCGACACCGAGTCGGGGATGTTGTGCGAGACGAGGGTGGTCTGCAGCAGCTGCATCAGCACCACGCCGGCCACCGTGCCCAGGATGCGGACCCGGCCCCCCGACAGCGGCGTTCCACCGACCACCACCGCGGTGATGGCCGACAGCTCCAGCAGCAGGCCGATGTAGGACGGGTCGCTGGCCCGCAGCCGGGCGGTGGCGATCTCACCGGCTATCGCGGCCAGCACCCCGCTGATCGCGTACACCGTGATGAGCGTGCGCCGCACCGGGATCCCGGCCAGCACACTCGCCCGCAGGTTGCCGCCGATGGCGACCAGCCGGTAGCCGAAGGTGGTGGTGCGGACCAGCACGGTGACCAGTACGGCGAACACCGCTGCCACCCACATGACGTACGGAACGCCGAGCCACTCCCCCTGCCGGACCACCTTGAGGAACGGCACGAACAGTTCGATCAGTGCGCCCCCGGTGATCACCAGGGCGATGCCCCGGCCGGCGACCAACAGGCTGAGCGTCGCGACGATCGGCTGCACCCGGGCGACAGCGACGACGACTCCGTTGAACAGCCCCACGGCCAGGCCGGCCAGGATCCCCAGCGTGATGGCCAGCGAGATAGAACTACCGAAACCGCCGCTGGATGCCGGGGAGACGAACTTCGCCATCACCGCGCTGGCGATCGCCATGGTCGCCCCGACGGACAGGTCGATGCCGCCGGTCCCGATGACCAGGGCCATGCCCAGTGACACCAGCAGCACCGGTGGCAGCTGGGCGAACAGCAGCGTGACGGTGTCCCAGTCGTTGAAATGCGCGGTGAACACCACGTTGTAGAGCACCAGCACGAGCAGCGCCACGTAGACGCCGCGGTCGCGGAGCCACCGCGCCCAACCGCCGGCCGGGCGCAGCGAGCGGGGCTGCTGCGCTGCTGGTCCAGGAGTGGACGACGGCGGCTTCAGGGTGGTCGTCACGACGGCAGCACCTCGACCTCTTCGGCAGCGGCCCCGGCGATCATGTTCATGATGGAGTCCTCGTTGATCTCATCTCCGAAAAGCGTGCCCAGGCAGGCGCCGTCACGCAACACCAGCACCGAGTCCGAGCCCTCGACGACCTCTTCCAGCTCGGAGGAGATGAGCACCACGCCGAGCCCCTTCTCGGCCAGTTCGGCGATCAGCGCCTGCACTTCGGCCTTGGCGCCGACGTCGATGCCGCGGGTCGGTTCGTCCAGCAGCAGCACCTTCGGGTTCAGGCACAGCAACCGGGCCAGCAGCACTTTCTGCTGGTTGCCGCCGGACAGCTCGGAGACCCGCTGGTCGGGGCCGGAGGCCTTGATGCGCAACCGCTTCATGAAGACGTCGACGATCTCGTTCTGCTTGCGCCGGGAGACGAACCCGCCCTTGGACAACCCAGGCAGCGCGGCCAGACCGATGTTGTCCCTGATCGACAGGTCGGGAATGATCCCCTCGGCCTTGCGGTCTTCCGGCAGCATGGCGATGCCGGCCCGGATGCGGGACGCCGGCGTCGCCCGCCCGAACGGCCGGCCGCCGATCTCCACGGTGCCCGAGTCCAGCGGCATCGCGCCGAACAGTGCCTTCGCCGTCTCGCTGCGCCCGGACCCCAGCAGACCGGCCAGGCCGACCACCTCGCCCGGCCGGACCACCAGCGAGATGTCGTCGAGCACGAACCGCCGGGACAGATGGCTGGCGGTCAGCACCGGCGCGGCGTCGCCGGCCGAGCCGCGACCGCCCAGCTGCGTGCGGCCGTTGTTCTCCAGGTCGCCGGCCTCTCGTCCCAACATCCGGGAGATCAGCTGACGGCGACTGGTGTCGGCGACGGCGCCGGTCCAGACCAGGAGTCCGTCGCGCAACACGGTGATCTTGTCGCAGGCCCGGAACACTTCGTCGAGTTTGTGCGAGACGTACACCACCGCAACGCCTTGCGACCGCAGCCGGCCGACCACGTCGAGCAGCTTGTCGACCTCGCGCGGCTCCAGCGACGACGTTGGTTCGTCCATGATGACCACCGATGCGTCGGCCGACACCGCGCGGACGACCGCGACCATCTGTTGGATCCCCAGCCCCAGTTCACCCAGCGGCCGTTTGACGTTCGCCACGATGCCGTAGCGATCGAGCAGCTCAGCGGCCTCCCGGTTCATCCGGCGGAGATCGAGCGAACCGAACCGGCTCGGCTCCCGACCGAGGAAAACATTGCGGGCGATGGATAGCTGAGGCGCGAGATGCACCTCCTGGTAGATGGTCTGGATGCCGTGCAGCTGCGCATCGCGCGGGGACGGGAACGCCACGACCTCGCCCTGGTGGCGCACCTCGCCCGAATCCTGCTGATACACACCGGTGATCAGCTTGATCAAGGTCGACTTCCCGGCCCCGTTCTCGCCGACGAGCGCGTGCACCTCACCCGGGTAGAGGTCCAGGTCGACGCCCGCCAGGGCGACTGCACCGCCGAAGCTCTTGCTGGCGCCGCGCACCGACAGCGTCGGCTCCGCCGGCCCGGTCGAAGCGCTCGATGCGGTTGGCGCGGCTGTGCTGGTCATCGCCGACACGTCCCTTCTCTGTCGCTGGGGCACTGCAACTTCGTCGTGGTGCAGACCCGCAGCCGGAGCCACTGACACCACGCTGTACCGCACAACCGCCGCATCGGCCCGGTGAAGAGATCACCGGACCGATGCGGACAGCATGAGGAAATCAGTACGCGGTGCCGTTGTCCAAGGCCGCCTGCGCATTGGCCTTGTCGTATTGGTTGTCGGTGGTGATGGTGACGGCCGGGGCGCCGGCGCCGTTGACATAGGCGTCCAGTGCGGTGAAGGCGGACGGTCCGTACGCCGGGTTGGATTCGATGACCGCGTCGAAGTTGCCGTCGACGATCGCCTGCACCGCACCCTTGGTGCCGTCGATCGAGACGATGTGCACCTTGTCGGTGCCGGACATGTTCTTGTCGTCCAGCGCGGCCAGGGCCCCGAGGCCCATCTCGTCGTTCTCCGCGTAGATGGCGGTGACGTCGGGGTGGGCCTGCAGCAGCGTTTCCGTCACCGACTTGCCCTTCTCCCGGGTGAAGTCGGCGGTCTGCTCGAAGATGACCTGGATGCCGGTCGCGTTCTTCGCCTTCAGCTCGGCCTTGAAACCGGCGGTGCGGTCATCGGTCACGTTGACCCCGGATGCGCCCAGCAGGATGGCCAACTTGGCCGTGCCGCCGGTGGCCTTGATCATCGCGTCGGCCGCCCGCTCGCCCTGCTGCACGAAATCCGACCCCAGCTGCGGGCCGACTTCCTGACACCCCTTGCCGCCGGTGATGTTCCGGTCGACCGGGATCATCGCGACCTTCTTGCTCTTCGCGTAGCTGATCGCGTCGCCCAGGCCGGTGGAGTTGATCGGGGAGAAGATGACCGCCTTGGCGCCCTTGTCGATCATGCCCTTGATATCGCTGTTCTCCTGCTGCGCATCGGACTGGGCATTGGTGGTGAGTAGCTTGACGCCCCGCTTCTTGGCCTCCGCGACCTGCGACTTGGTGGAGGCGATCCGGAAGGGGTTGGCCTCCTTCTCCGACTGCGCCCAGCCGATGGTGTCCTTGCTGAAGTCGATCTTGCCGATGCCCAGGTCGGATCCCTTGCAGATCGGTCCGTACTGCGCCTCGACGCCGGCCGGCAGCGGCGTGGTGAGCTTCTCGGTACCGCCGGCCGCGAGGATGGCGGCCGGCACTGCGCCACCGCCTGACGACGGCGCGGCCGATCCCGACGCGGAGCCGGACATCGCGGGGCTGGACATCGCGGAGCCGGACATCGCGGGGCTGGACATCGCGGGGCTGGACATCGCAGAGCCGGACATGGCAGCGCTGGATCCGGGCGCGCTCGACATCGGGGCGCTGGACATGGCCGACCCGGACATCGCGGCGCTGGACGAGCTGCCGGCAGGCGCGGCGGATGCTGCTGCTGCCGACGACGACGAGGTCGACGACGAGCTGGCCGAGGTGGTCTGCCCGGTGCTGCACCCGGCGACGAGGAGAACCGTACCGGCTGCGGCGATGAGGGCGGTGCGGCGGTGATTGGTCATTCTGCGGTGTCCTTCTTGTCGGTGTGCCTTCGGCCGGCGGAAACCCCGCGGGGCCGATCACGATCTTCGGGGGTGAAACGGTGCGCACTGTGGCGGCCGTCACTGATGACCCCCACGTTAACGCTCACAACCGAACTGTCAAGTTCTACGCACCAATGGTTGTCGATTGGTATCCAACCGTTCTGCGAACGTCGTCGCGGCGCTGGAGGAATGACGATGAAAACGATTTCCGACGAACTGCCGTCGGTCAGGCTAGGGCTGCACGGGAACCACTTTCGGCGGTCGATGACGCCGTCAGGTCATCGTCGGTGGGCGGTGCGCTCGATCAGAATCCCTGCGCCAGCCGGTAGTACGCCTGATTCCACCGCATTTCCCTGCCGAACGATCGGGTCGTCGTTTCGTCATCGATGAGTAGTAGCTCCACGCCGAGTATTTCCGCCAGGTCGTGCAATTCCTCGGCACCCACCGCAGCCGACAGCACGGTGTGGTGCGGCCCGCCGGCGGTGAGCCAGCACTCCGCCGAGGTCTCCAGCGACGGTGCCGGTTCCCACACCGCCCGGGCGACCGGCAACCGGGGCAGGGGCTGGGGCGGCGGCACCACGGTGATCGCGTTGGCCACCAGTCGGAACCGGTCGCCCATGTCCGCGATTCCGAGCACTACGGCCGGCCCGGGGGTGGCGTCGAACACCAGCCGCACCGGATCCTGCCGACCGCCGATGCCCAGCGGGTGGACCTCCACGGTCGGAGTACCGGCCGCGATGCTGGGGCACACCTCCAGCATGTGCGCGCCCAGGATGGTGGGTATCTCCGCGCCGAGATCGTAGGTGTAGTCCTCCATGAACGAGGTCCCGCCCGGTCGACCTGCCGCCATCGCCTTGACCGTGTGCACCAGTACCGAGGTCTTCCAGTCACCCTCGCCGCCGAATCCGTAGCCGTCGGCCATCAGCCGCTGCACGGCGAGACCGGGCAGCTGCCGCAGGC
>CAXSEW010000187.1:0-7703 GCA_964236185.1 uncultured Nakamurella sp.
CGGCCGACCGGCACACCGGACACCAGCCGACACACTGCAGATGACCGGGATCAGCTGCCGGCGAGTCGCTCCCGTTGTCGGCTACCTGGTCCTCGTCCTCGGCCTCGGTCCTGGTCTCGGTCTCGGTCCTGGTCTCGGTCTCGGTCCTGGTCTCGGTCCTGATCTCGGTCTCGGCTGAACCGCCGTCCGGGACGTCCCCGATCGGTGGCCGGGTGACCGGTCGGTGATCGGACACGGTGACCCTGAACTGGTCCAACCGGGCGGCGAGTGCGTCGAGCAACTGCGCTGCCTCGTCCGCCAGGCTGCTGACCGGAGGAAGACCGCCGGGCGTTCCCAGCGGTGCGCCGGGCGCCGTCATCGCACCGCCGCGAGTTCGCCCGCCAGCGCGGCCGGCCACAGCTGCGGGTCGGCCTCGAACTCGACGACGAGGTCGTCCCCGCGGAAGGTGGCGCCGGTGGTACGGCACCGCCGCAGCGTCGACGGCAGGGCGATGCGACGACGGAGCGGGCCCATCGTGACGACAAGGTCGTCGCCGGCCCGGCCGAGGTCGATCGTGCTCCGGTCGACCAGCGGCAACGCGATGACCAGCCGGTAGCGTCCGGCCTCGCCTTCGGTCCGCAACCCGCCGGCCGGGACCGTACCGGACACCGGGTCTGCTCCGCCGAACAGCTGCGTCGCGATCTGCTGCAGGTGGGTCAGTCCCACCGGCTCCTTGCCGCTGAGCTCCACGCGGTGCAGCGGGAGCGGGGAGAACGACTCGCCGATCGACGGAAGGTTGGCCTGCTGTTCCTGCCGCCAGGACGCGAGGAACTCGTGATCCCCGACCGATTCGGGCAGCAGCCGGTTCACCACCACGGCTTCCACGCCGAACCCGTGCAGGGCCAGCGCGGTGTACAGCCGGCGGGCTTCGGCGATGACGACGCGCTCCGGCGTCAACACCAGCCGGATGCCGGTGATGTCGTGGTCGGACAGCAGGGCCCGGGCCGCGGTCAGGTCGTCCAGCAGGGCCCCGAGAACGTCGGCGACCGCCTCGGCACCCGGGACGTCGCGCGGGCCGCGAGGTGCGCCCAGCGCGCCGAGTCCTGTCGCCAGGGTGCGGATCAACCGGGCCGGTGTGCTCCGCAGCCGGTCTCCGTAGAACTTGACCGTCTCGGGCAGGGCCAGCAGTCGGAGGGACTCCCCGGACGGGGCGCAGTCGACGACGAGCACGTCGAATCGGATGCCGCCGAAGTCGGTGGTGGCATAACGGTGCACCGCCAGCAGCGCGACGATCTCGTCCGCACCCGGCAGTACCGTCAGCTCCTCGGCCTGGATCTCCGCCACGCCCTGGGCGGCCAGCACGGTGACCAGGTACCGGCGAATGTCGGCCCAGGCGAGCTCCAGCTGCTGGCGGGTGTCCACCTGCGCGGCCCACAACCCCACGATCCCGGCGACGGAGGTCGGCTCCGCACCGACCGGTTGGTCCAGCACGTCGGCCACGCTGTGCGCAGAGTCGGTGGACACCAACAGCGTGCGGTATCCGGCCCCTGCCGCGGCCACCGCGGTCGCCGCGGACACGGTCGTCTTCCCGACCCCGCCCTTGCCGGTGTGCAGCACGATCCTCATGTTCGACCCTGGCTAGGTGTTGATTTCTGGCTCTGTGTTGGATCCTGGCTCTTCGCGCAAGCGCTCATCGCTTGCTGCGCTCCGCGCCTCGCTCGTTCCTCGCTGCGATGCTCACTCCGCGCTCGTTCCTCGCTGGGATGTTCGCTCATGCCGTCTCGACCCGCTTGCGAAGCTCCTTGAGTGCGGTGTCCATGATCGTTCGCTCGGCCTTGCGACGGAGCACACCGACCAGCGGGACGTTCAGGGCCACCGTCAGCGAATAGGTCACCTCGGTCAAGTTGTCGGTGCCCTGGTCGACCCGGCGGAGCGTGTAGGAACCGTGCTGGGACTTCTGCAGCTGCCCGCTGACCAGGTTCCAGCTGACGCCGAGACCGTCACCGCGCCAGCTGTACTCGAGCTCGTAGGTGTCTTTGATTACGCCGGCGTCCAAGCCGAATTTGACCCGTCTGGCGCGGCCGTCCGGGCCGGCGTCGGTGACCTCTACCTTCTTCACCGCGCCGGTCCACTCCGGGTAGGCGGCGAAGTCGGCAATCACGTCCATGATTGCCGACGGCACGGCACTCATGGTCAACGACTGGCTAGAGGAGTCGGGCATTGCCAAAGATTACCCAGGCGCGGCACCCGGTGATTCCGTCCGCGCGGGCAACCGGACCGTGATCAATCGAAATCGACTGCATAGGCGGTCGGATACCGTTGGAAATGACCGACATTGACACATTCGGTCCGGCCCCGCCTGGTGCGCTGCGCCAGCGGTTGGTGGACGTGCCCGAAGACGGCGAGCTCCGGTTGGTGGCGATCGATGGCTTCCAGCAGCCCCGGTCCGTACATTTCCAACCGCCCCGGGATGCGGTCGTACCGGAGTATCGGCAGGTTCGGCGGCACGTGCGAGCAGAGCACGTCGACCGGACCCAGCGAGTCGGTCACGGCCTGGAACTCGGCCGCCGGCCGCACCAGCGGCCGCCAGACGGAATCCGGTGCGCGCCATTGGGTTCCGGGCCGGGTCGAGCCACCGGCGACGAATCCGAAACGGCGCCCGGCGACCTCGACGATCTGTCCGTCGCGGTTGGGCAGCTCGTGGCCGGCGGCCTCGTCCCAGGCGGCGGCGACGTCGACGTTCCCGAGGATGAGCAGGGCTCCCGTACCCACCGCTGCCAACACCTCCCGGTACCGGGTGTCGACGACCTCGGCGAGCACACCTGCCGCGTCCTCCAGGGAGTCCCACAGCCCGCGGTTGTAGTCGTGCAGCGCAGCGAAGTCGCCGGTCGAACGCATCGAGGCGAAATGACTCACCTTCTCCGCACCGAAGATCTGGCCGAGGATGCCGTTGCCGAACTCGTGGTAATCGACATAGTCGAGCAGGTCGCCCAGCACCACCAGTTGCTCGGCGTGCTCGGCAACCCGCGCCAGGCCGTCGATGTTGCCATGGATGTCGGAGACGAACGAAACCCTCACCGGCGCCACCGTAGTGCGCAGGAATCAGCCACTGAGCAACTGGGCCAGTCGATCGGCCGAACGCTGCCAGTCCCAGGTCGACCTGATCCACTCCCGTCCGGCGGTCCCCCACCGCTGCCTCAGTGCGCGGTCCAGCAGCAATCGCGACACCGCCGCAGCAATGGCGGACACGTCCCGCCCGTCCACCACCAGACCGGTGCGGTCCTGCTGGACCGTCTCCGGAGCGCCACCGGAGCTGCCGGCCACCACCGGCAGGCCAGCCGCCGACGCCTCCAGGAAGACGATGCCCAACCCCTCGACGTCCAGCCCCCGCCCCCGGGTGCGGCAGGGCATGGCGAAGACGTCGGCGACGGCATAGTGGGCGGGTAGCTCGGCCCACGGGACCGCCCCGGTGAAGACGACGTGCCCGGACAGCTGGGCGTCGGTCACCCGGCGTTCGAGCGCGGCGCGGTCCGGTCCGTCGCCGACGATCAGCAGCACGGTGTCCGGCACTGCGCGGAGGATCTCCGGCAGGGCCCGGATCATCATGTCCTGACCCTTGCGGGCGACCAGGCGGGAGATGCACACCACGACCGGCCGATCCCGGAGTCCCAACGACGACCGCAGGTTGCTGCGGGCGCCCGCGTCGGGCCGGAAGAGATCGGTGTCCACTCCGGGCGGCAGGTACTCCAGCGCCGCCAGGGGACCAAGTGAGGCAGCGATCCGGCCCCTGGCATATCTGCTCACGAAGGTGACCACGTCCACCTGACGTCCGATGGCACGCAACGCTTGTCGGGCCACCGGAAGCATCGACCAGCCGACTTCGTGCCCGTGCGTGCTGGCCACTGCGCGGGTGATGCCGACTCGCCGCAGGGTCGGGGTCAACATCGCCAACGGGGCCGCGGCGCCGAACCACACCGCTTCCAGCCGATGCTCGGCAATCAGCCGCCTGGCCCGCCGGGCCACCGTCGGGACCGGCAGCATCAGTGATCCCGGATGGCGGACCACCGGGAACGACTGGCGGGCGTCGAACTCGGCAGCGCCGGGCCAATCGGGCGCATAGACCACCAGGTCACTCGCTGGCAGCCGCTGCGCCAACGCCTGCACGTACGACTGGATCCCTCCGGTCCGGGGCGGGAAGTCGTTCGTGACCAGCAGCGTGCGGCGCACCGGCAGGAAGGGTCAGCCGCGCGGGACGCGGTGACCGGTGGCGTTGGGACCACCGCGCTCCACCGGCACGTAGATGATGCCGAGCGATTCATCCGCAGCACTGACCACCATGCCGCCGCCGACGTAGATGGCCACGTGGCTGACCGGCGAGTAGTAGGTCACCAGGTCACCGGGTTGCAGCTGGTCCAGCGGCACCTCCGGGAAGTTGGCCTGCTCGTAGCTGACTCGCGGAATGCTGACGCCTGCCTGCGCCCAGGCCCACGTGGTCAGGCCTGAGCAGTCGTAGGAGTTTGGACCATCACCGGCGTAGGTGTAGGCGAAACCGATCTTCGTCTTGGCTGCGGCGGCGGCGATCGCACCGGCCGAGTCGCCACCCTCACTGGAGGCGGCAGCAGGAGCGGCTTCGGCGGTGGTCGTCGCCGGAGTCGTGGTCTCGGCGTCGCTGGTCGGTGCCGCTGCCTGCGCTGCACCGGCAGGCTTGGTGGCCGGCGCGGCAGCGGAGGTGCTGTCTGCGTCAGCGGCGGCGTTGCCATCAGCGGCCGTGCTCTCGTCGGCGGTGGCGCTCTCGTCGGCGGCGCTGGCGAGGGCGGCACTCGCGCTGCTGCTGCTGCTACTACTGCTGCTGCTGCTGGACGAGGCTTCCGCTTCAGCAGCAGCAGCAGCGTCGGCCTGCGCCTTCGCGGCGGCGGCGGCCGCTGCGGCGATGGACTCTTGGCGCGCCTTTTCGGCTGCGGCGGCAGCGGCAGCTTTTTCTTGCGCGGAGAGCTTGTTGTACAGCGTCTTGTAGTTGGTGACGGCGGCGTCGAGCGCGGCTTTCTTGCTCTGCGCGGTGACGGCGGCGGCGGTAGCAGCCGTGGCAGCCTGGTCGGCACCGGTCTTTGCTGCGGCGGCGGCAGTCTCGGCGCTGTCGGCGGTGACCTTCGCCGAGGCCGCCGTGTTCTTGGCCGCGACGGCCTGGTCCAACGTCTCGTGGGTGTCCTGCGCGACGCGGTTCATCACGGTGGACTCGTCGAGGAAGTCTTCGGCCGACTTGGCCGTGAGAATCACACTCAGCTGACTCGTGTTCGCGCCGCGGAAGCTCGCGCTGGCGAACTCGTCGAGCTTGACCTGGAAGGAGGCGACTGTCGCGCTGGCGCTGGCGGCGGCCTGCCGAGTCGAGGTGACCCTCGTCTGAGCGAGCGAGAGGTCAGCGGTGGCTTTCATGGCGGCCTGCTGAGCCTGCAACTGCGCCTGCTTGGCGCCGTTGACCTGTTCGCTGGCGACCTCGGCGAGGTGGGTGCTGTTCTGCCACGCGGTCTTGGCGTCGCCCGACGTGGTGGGCGGGGCAGCGTGCGCGGGCAACGAGCCCAACATGCTGACGGTGATCGTGACGGCAGCGCCGGCAATGAGCGTCTTGGTTCTGCGCAGGCGGTGTACCGGCAGATTCTGGGCGTGCGTCGCCAACGAGGCGTACCTTTCCTCCTCGACGCCTACCGGGTTAGCTGACGGATTCGGGCCAGGAAGTAGCCCTACCCACTCGCGCCCGAGAGCGCAAAGCAGGATTCACCCCAAAAAACCTGGGTCCTCGGTTCAACGCCCTTCAGGGGCATCGATTCGGCGTGATCTTCCCGGCCACCCGACTGACGGCCATCGCGGAAGATCTCGGTTAGGTTACGAGAAGGACACACCCCCGTCCAGTTGCGGCCAGTACCAGCGCGGGTGTTCGTGTCTCACGCATGAAGTTCATGTCCTCTCCCACGGAGATTTGTGCTTGTGGCACTGGACAATCTCCCGTTGGTGGTGAGATGAATCACTCCATCGGGAAGCAACGTGCGAGTCTGTTCGGCCGCGGGTCGATCGGCTTGAGGGCCGTGACCAAACGACCGCGGTCACCTGTGCGGAATCGACCGGACACTATCGGTTGCCCACCGTCAGCCGGCCTGCCGCCGGTGATCCACCGCTCTGACCAATCGCAACGGCGGCACGAGACCTGAAGCCGCCAGTACACCGACTGCCTGCTGCTCCGCGTCGTCCCACTCCACCCCACTCTGCGGCATGCCCAGCAGAACCGTGACCACGCAACCCGAACACGCCGCCCCGCGGACCGTGCAACTGTCGCAATCGATGTGCATCGCTGACCCTCCGTTTCCTCGCGACCGGAACGCCCGGCCCGACCAATAGCACGTTAGGCACCAGCACCGACAGTCCCCCCTGAGCGACCACAGCCTGCTCCTGGACGAATCACCGAAAGCAGCTGCTCCGTTCACCGAGCAGCTGCTCCCACCACCGCACAGCCCCTTGGATCACCGAGCATCTGCTGGACGCGTACGACCAGGTGTGGCTTGGGCCGAGCTGATTCGGCATGGGCCGACCAGGTGCGGCCTGGGTGAGCTGCGATCTGCTGATCTCCGCGCGACCCCACAACGCTGCCGAGTCGGCGGCCGCCCCGTCAGCCGAGCAGGCCCAGCAGCACCGCTGACCCCGCGGTGCGGGCACCGAGTCGGCGCACCCGGTCGCCGACCTCCCGATCGGAGCTGACCACCACCACCACGCGACCGGCCGGCTCGGCAGCGGCGAGATCGCGGATGACGTCGTCGGCGATCACCCCGGGCGGAGAGAACAGCACCCGGACGCCACGGGTCGGACCGGCCGGAACGGCAACGGCCGCACCGTCGAAGACGACCGTCACCTCCGCCGAGGTGCGGGCCGCGAGCGCGGCCAGCGATCGGACCAGCCGATCCCGCTGCTGCGCCAGCGTCAGGTCCGGGTATCCGGTCTTGCTGACGTTGTAGCCGTCGACGATGAGATGAGCGGCCGGCAGACCCAGCCAGCTGTACAGGCGGGACGGTTGGGCCGCGTTCTCCCCCGTCGGCGCGGGTCCGGGCAACTTCGCCGCGACAACGTCAGCGGGGTCCACCCCACCGCCGGCCAGGTTCCACTCCCGCCGCAGTCCGTTGACGGCGCCTTCGGCGGTGGTCAGCAGGAGTTCCAGCCGGCGGTCTGCGGTGGCCCGGTGCCGCCCCGTCTGCTCCCGCACGCGGCCAAGGCTTTCCTGGGCGCGGTCCGCCCGCTCCTGCGCCAGCCGGGCGCGCTCCTGCCACTGCGCGACCTCGTCGGTCAACCGGTCGACGGCACCGCGCAGCGCGGTGACCTGCCCGTCGGCGCGTCGATCGGCCTCAGTGGCGGCTTCCTCCGCCTTCCGCAGCCGGGTGCCCTGCTCACGCAGCCGGCGCTGCAGCTTCTCGACCGCGGCGTTGGCGTCGGCGGCGCCGCTGCTTGGTGGCGAGAGCGCGGACTCCGACCTAGCCCGGGCCAGTTCGCCCTCCAGGTAGCGCACTGCGCGGCGCAACTCGGCCTCGTTCCCCTCCATCTCCGGCGCCTCGCTCCGGACGGCCGTGATCAGCTCGGCCTCGGTCGGCAGCCGCAGCAGGTGTGCGATGGCGGCGGCACGGACCTGGTCCTGCCCGACGACGCCCATGTCGGCGGCGCCGAATGATCGTACCCGCTCGGCCACCGCG
>CAXSEW010000188.1:0-7690 GCA_964236185.1 uncultured Nakamurella sp.
GGCAAGATCATCAACGTGGAGAAGGCCCGGATCGACCGGGTGCTGAAGAACACCGAGGTGCAGTCGCTGATCACCGCGCTGGGCACCGGGATCCATGACGACTTCGATGTGAGCCGGCTGCGCTACCACAAGCTGATCCTGATGGCCGATGCCGACGTCGACGGCCAGCACATCCGCACCCTGCTGCTGACGCTGCTCTTCCGGTTCATGCGGCCCCTGGTGGAGGGCGGGTTCGTGTTCCTCGCCTGCCCGCCGCTGTACAAGTTGAAGTGGTCCCGCGGCGATCAGGAGTTCGCGTATTCGGACAAGGAACGCGACGGGTTGATCGAGATCGGCCAGCAGGCCGGCCGAAAGTTGCCCAAGGACGACGGTGTGCAGCGGTACAAGGGCCTCGGTGAGATGGACGCCAAGGAGCTGTGGGAGACCACGATGGACCCGGCGCACCGACTGCTGATGAAGGTGACTCTCGATGACGCTGCCACGGCAGACGAGTTGTTCTCGATTCTGATGGGTGAGGACGTGGAAGCGCGCCGTTCGTTCATCACCCGCAACGCCCGCGACGTCCGCTTCCTGGACTTCTAGAACTGTTGCGCCGCTTCACGTTTCACGACTGCAGTGGCGTAGTTCGTTCGCCGCGCGAACGTACACCGTTTTCTGTCCTCACCCTTTGTGCACATTGATCATCCACATGTGGACACCGCCGTCACCCGTTTGGTGGTGGCATTGATGGAAGGCACTGACAAGTGACTGGCCCCACCGTCCCGCCGGCGGATCACGACCGCACCGAGCCGATCGATATCGAGCAGGAGATGCAGCGGTCGTTCATCGACTACGCGATGAGCGTCATCGTCTCGCGGGCGCTGCCCGATGTCCGGGACGGGCTCAAGCCGGTGCACCGCCGGGTGCTCTACGGCATGTACGACGCCGGCTTCCGGCCCGACCGGGGCCGGGTGAAGTCCTCCCGCGTGGTCGGCGAAGTGATGGGTCAGTACCACCCGCACGGCGACAGCTCGATCTACGACACGGTCGTCCGGATGTCGCAGCCCTGGTCGCTGCGCTACCCGCTGATCGACGGACAGGGCAATTTCGGCTCGCCGGGCAACGACCCGGCCGCCGCCATGCGGTACACCGAGTGCCGGATGGCGCCGCTGGCCATGCAGATGATGGCCGGTATCGACGAGAACACCGTCGACACCATTCCGAACTACGACAACAAGACCACCGAGCCCACGGTGCTGCCGGCGAGGATCCCCAACCTGCTGGTGAACGGGTCGTCCGGCATCGCCGTGGGCATGGCGACGAACATCCCGCCGCACAACCTGCGCGAGGTCGCGGCCGCCGTCATCTGGTATCTCGAGCACCCGGAGGCCGGCCCCGAGGAGCTGCTGGAAGCGGCGATGGAGCGGGTGACCGGACCGGACTTCCCGACCGGTGCGCTGATCGTCGGCAGGGACGGTATCTCCGATGCCTACCGGACCGGGCGCGGGTCGATCCGGATGCGGGCTGTCGTCGACACCGACGAGGACGCCAAGGGCCGCACCATCCTGGTGGTGTCCCAGCTGCCCTACCAGGTCAACCCGGACAACCTCGTCGAGTCCATCGCCCAGCTGCACAGGGACGGCCGGATCACCGGCGTCGCCGACATCGCCGACGAGTCCAGCGATCGCGCCGGCATGCGCATCGTCATCACCCTCAAGCGCGACGCCGTCGCCAAGGTGGTGCTGGCCAACCTGTTCAAGCACACCTCGCTGCAGACCTCGTTCGGCGCCAACATGCTGGCCATCGTCGACGGGGTGCCGCGCACCCTGCGGCTGGACCAGATGATCCACTACTACGTCGAGCACCAGATCGAGGTCATCACCCGGCGCACCCAATTCCGGTTGGAGAAGGCCGAGGAGCGCGCCCACATCCTGCGTGGCTACGTCAAGGCGCTCGACGCGCTGGACGAGGTCATCGCGCTGATCCGCCGGTCCGAGACCGTCGAGGTGGCCCGCGAGGGCTTGATCGCGCTGCTGGACGTCGACACCATCCAGGCGAACGCCATTCTGGAGATGCAGCTTCGCCGCCTCGCCGCCTTGGAGCGGCAGAAGATCATCGACGAACTGGCCGAGATCGAGGTGATCATCGCCGATCTGCAGGCCATCCTGGCCAGCGACGACCGCAAGCGGCAGATCATCATCACCGAACTGAGCGAGACCGTGGACAAGTACGGCGACCAGCGGCGCACCGTGGTGGTGCCCTACGACGGCGACGTGTCGATGGAAGACCTGATCGCCGTCGAGGACGTGGTCGTCACCATCACCCGCACCGGGTACGCCAAGCGGACCAAGACCGACCTGTACCGGGCGCAGAAGCGCGGCGGCAAGGGCGTGCAGGGCGCGGCGCTCAAGCAGGACGACATCGTCGCGCACTTCTTCGTCTGCTCCACGCACGACTGGATCCTGTTCTTCACCAACAAGGGCCGGGTCTACCGGGCGAAGGCGTACGAGCTGCCCGAGGCCAACCGGACCGCTCGGGGCCAGCACGTCGCGAACCTGCTGGCCTTCCAGCCGGACGAGAAGATCGCCCAGGTCATCCAGATCCGCAACTACGAGGTGGCGCCGTACCTGGTGCTGGCCACCAAGGGCGGGCTGGTCAAGAAGAGCGAACTGACCGCCTTCGACTCGAACCGTTCGGGCGGGATCCTCGCCATCAATCTGCGGGACGACGACGAGCTGGTCGGCGCCGTGCTGTGCTCCTCGGACGACGACCTGCTGCTCATCTCCGCGGAAGGTCAGTCGATCCGCTTCCACGCCACCGACGAGGCGCTGCGGCCGATGGGTCGGGCCACCTCCGGCGTGCTGGGCATGCGCTTCAACTCCGGCGACGAGCTGCTGTCGATGGATGTCGCCCGGGAGGGCATGTACGTGCTGGTGTCCACCGCCCGCGGGTACGCCAAGCGCACGGAGATGACCGAATACCCGGTGCAGGGCCGCGGCGGGAAGGGCGTGCTGACGATCCAGTACGACCGGCGACGCGGCAAACTGGTCGGCGCCTTGATCGTGGACCTCGACGCCGAGGTCTACGCAATCACCTCCGGCGGCGGCGTGATCCGGACCACCGCGAAGGAGGTTCGCAAGGCCAAGCGCCAGACGATGGGCGTGCGGCTGATGAACCTTTCCGAGGGGGACTCCCTGGTGGCCATTGCGCGGAACGCCGATGCCGGAGACGATGCGTTGACCGAAGCGGTTGCAGGGGCGACTGCTGCAACCTCGCCCCCGGTACCTGCGTCTTCGAACGGCTCGACCTCTTCCTTCGGCACGGACGTTCCCGATGCAGAACCTGCGCAGGACGAGGCGGAGGGCCTGGATGCGTTGGACGTGGAGGAGACTGGCGCGCTGGACGACGTCGATGCCACCGACGACGATGACGATGACACAGGCAGTGACGACACCTACGGAGGCAAGGAGTGACGACTCCGCGCGCGACACCCGCTGGGAGCCCGGCGCAGTTCACCTCGGCTGCCGCGCCGGCCCGGCCTGCGGGTTCGACGCCGGCCGGCCCGGTCGGGTCCAACGGTGGGACGGCACCGGCCGCCCTCGGCGGCGGGTCGTCGTCCTCCGCTGCGGCTCCACGCAAGGTCAAAGCTCAACGGCGCCCTCCCCGGCTGGCTTCGTTGCAGCTCAAGCGCGTCGATCCGTGGACGGTGCTGAAGATCAGCCTGATCGTTGCGATCGTGATGTTCTTCGTCTGGATGATCGCGATCGGTGTGCTCTACCTGTCGCTCGGGTCGATGGACGTGTGGACCAAGGTCAACACGACGTACGGCACGCTGGTTTCGCCGGACACCAGCACCGGCACCACCGGCCCGCTGATCACCCCGACCGGGGTGTTCACCGTGGCCGCGGTGATCGGCGCCATCAACATCGTGCTGTTCACCGCCCTGTCCACCATCGCGGCGTTCGTCTACAACGCGGCGGCCGGAATGTCGGGTGGCGTGGAGATCACCCTGGGCGAGCGCGACTGAGCGCTGGCGGGCGGTAGGTGACGTCCACCGCAAGCGCCATTACCAGCTGTTACGGCCCGCGAGTGGGCTGGGCGCCATGAGCCGAATCGTCTTCTCCCGGTGATCAACGGAAAAGCCGGAGGCGTCGGCTGTGTATGCCGCCCGGAGGTGGTGGCTGGTTCTTGGAGGTTGCCTGGATCAGCTCGGCTGCGGGTCGCCCGGAACCTCACGCGAGATTTGAAGCCGATCGCGCGGGTGCGGTAGTCTCAACCGTCGCGGCGCCTTCGAGTGCAGGTACTCGGATGGGCGCCGTGACTGATGTGTGAGGGCCTGTAGCTCAGGCGGTTAGAGCGCTTCCCTGATAAGGAAGAGGTCGGAGGTTCAAGTCCTCCCAGGCCCACGTATTCCTCGTCTCCCGCTTTCGCGGGTAGCGGCAGCAGTACTGGAAGGATGGCACCGTCATGAAGAAGCTCCTGTTCCTGGTCGCCCTCGCCGGCGGTGCCTACGCCATGGTGAAGAAGCGTCAGGAAGCGGCTGCCGCCGAGGCCGCGCTGTGGGACGAGGCGACCGGCGTGACGACGACTCCCGCCGCCTCCGTGCCGGTGGCGCCCGCCTTCCCCACCCCCTGATTGCCGGCCGCTCAACGCGTTGAGCGGCTGTCCGGGGACGTAGCTCAATTGGCAGAGCACCGCCTTTGCAAGGCGGGGGTTGAGAGTTCGATTCTCTTCGTCTCCACAGCGTTCGACATGGGATTTTGTCTTGTAACTCGGTTCGAGCCGCGACCGGCTTGAGGCGAAGTACAGCCCAACTACAGCCAGCGGATTTTTGACGGCCGTCATTTGTGCTCTCCTAGCACTCGGTCGATGGCATCCGCAGCGCTCCGTGCGCGCGACGGCAGGACGTGTCCGTAGGTGTCGGCGGTGAGTCTGATCGTGGAGTGTCCTAGTAGGTCCATGACCGTCCTCAGCTCCTCGCCCTGGTCAAGTAGGAATGTCGCGAACGCGTGTCTGAGGTCGTGGAGTCGCACCCACTCCAGGCCGGCGGCCGCGCGGGCCGTGCTGAAGCGTCGATTGACGTTCCTGGGTTCCAGAGGCGTACCCACATGACTTGTGAACACCAACCCGTGATCTTCCCAGGCTGACCCCACCAGAAGCCTGTCTTCCGCCTGGCTAGCGCTCTGGGCCAACAGAGCGGCGACCGTTAGCGCAGACAGCGGGAGTGGACGCGTCGACCGATGAGTCTTAGGCGGAACGAACCGCAGCTCGCCACCTACCCGCTGGAGCGTCTGGCGAACGAACAGTGCGCGTCCGGAGAGATCGACGTCCTTCCAACGGAGGCCGAGTACCTCTCCTCGTCGGAGGCCGGTAGACAGCGCCGCAACGAAAACGTATTCAAGGTGGTCTCCGCGCAGTTGCCAGAGCAGTGCCAAGGCCTCGTCCGGTGTGAGTGCCCGTCGTTCTGTCCGAGACAGTTTTGCGGAGCGCACAGACTTAGCGACGTTGCGAGGAATTAGGTCCATACGTTCAGCGTCGGAGAGGGCATTACGCAGCACGCCGTGGATCTTAATTACCGAAGCGGGCGCCGCAGTCTGCCGTAGTTGACTGACCATCAGCTGAATGTCCCGAGGTGCAAGGGCCGATAGCTTGACTCGTCCGATCAGTGGGATGAGGTGTACTCGTAAGATCTGATCGTACCGGTCGAGGGTTGACGGGCTTGTGCCGTCGCCGGTCTTCACGGTTTGAAGCCATTCGTTCAGCCACTGTTCCACCGTTCTGGGTGGATCCGCCAGGTTGACGCCCATCGCCAGCTGGTTGCGTAGCTTGTCCCGCTTGGACAAAACTTCGCGCTCGCTGCTGCCATAGACGGTGCGGCGGCGGCGCCGGCCGCCGATCCAGCCAAGATCGATTTGGGCGACCCACATACCGTTGGCACGCTGAAAGACCGATCCCTCGCCATGGCTTCGCCGTCTTTGCCCGCTCATCGCGAGTCCAGGGCGCCGACGAACTCCCGAAGGGCGTCGACGGGCACTCGACGGAGCCGGCCGATGTGAATGGATCGCAAGGTGCCGGCTGCCATGAGCTCATAAATCTTGGTGCGCGATATCGAGAGTCGTGCTGCTGCCTCGATCGGAGTGAGAAGCAGCCGACCGGCAGGGCTTAAGGCTTGTTCGTTTCGCGGCTCAGATTGGCGATACGGCCACGGAGACGCCACCTCGTGGGATGTTCGCCAGCTGGATAGCTCGGACGCAGCACTGCCTCGTGGCGAGGCGGGTGTAGCGTCAGACCGATTCGACATGATTCTCCCCAATCAGCAGATCCGGGCGTCTCAGAAACACTCCTGTGTACGCCGAGGACCAAGTGGACTACTCAAGGTTCACCCGTACACACGGGTGCTACCCGCACACCTGTACTACCCGTACAAAAGTGCGGGTTCAGAGGCGCTGTAGGACTCGACGGCGTAGCGAAGCGACGACCCACCCGGGATCGAACGATGTCGTAAGCCGATCCCCAGATCCTGAAGGAACCGGCGCGGCGTTCTCGGCACCCGACGACGGATCGAGGAACCACACGCCGGCATGCTCCAGGACCTTCAGATGGTCATTCCAAGCCGGATGGTTCCAAAGACTTTCTTTGACCATCGGCACCATGAGGAGTGCCGCGCGCCGGCCAACTGCCTCACAAATCATACTGTGGACGTAACTGTCCGCGATGCCTAGGGCAACCTTCGCGACTGTATTAAAAGTCGCCGGGCAAACGACAACCACATCACTCGGAGCGTTCGATTTTTGGCTACCAGGACGCCGCTGAGCGGATTGAACGCGCCCGGCTGCGGACTCAAGTCCGAGGCCGTCCGTCCACGCTTGGGCCGCGGTTGTCGTCGCCACGTCGACAATCCATCCATCGCCAGTCAAAGCGGTCGCCAAATCAACCGTACGAGCCGCGAGGGGTGCGCCGGTGACCGCGAGCGCGAGGTGGCCGTTCACGGGTTAGTGGAGGACGCCCGCGCGAACCGCGAGGTCAGATAGGGCATGAGTCTTTGATCTCGTACCTCGCGTGAGCATTTCCCTAATTAGCTCATGCGCAATTATGTTATGACGCACTATCTCTGGGGCAATCCGCTCAGCCTCTAGGAGATGCAGGGTCGCCTCGCCATCACGCTTGCGTTGAACCTGTGCCCAGGCCAAGTCCAGACTAAGTTGTGCTCTGCGACTCGCTAGTCCGACGGGCAAACGGCTCGAATCGACGTCTGCGGCCAGCCTAATCGCTTCGCCGGCATCACCAAGTTCAGCCGACACCGTCACGCGGTGAATCGCAACGTTAGTTGGCCCGAAGGCTGTCCATCCGTAGTTCGCGTCCTCGCCGAGGAGCTGAGCTAGACGATAGGCAGCTGCAAGGCGGTCCTCTGCATCAGACCTTTCGGTCCGCCGAGCAGCGATCACAGCGGCGATTAGCCAGAGCGCACCGGCAACCGAAATTAGAGTCGGCGATTCTCGTCGCGCCTCGCTCGTCAACCGCTCCGCGAGCGTCACCGCCAAGAGTTCCGCTTCCAGCGGCTGATCTGAGCGGAGCAATGCGCATGCCGCCTGGTAGCCAGCTAATCCGGTGACAAACAGCGAGTCCATCGAACTCGCAGCGTTCACAGCCCGATCTGCCGCAAGCATCGAAAGATCTGTTACCCCGAATTTTGTGACGAGCTTAGCGCCGA
>CAXSEW010000189.1:0-7663 GCA_964236185.1 uncultured Nakamurella sp.
CCGGCAGACCGGGCACGAAATCAGCCCCCGGAGTGTCCATCACGCAGTGCACCGGCCAGATCCCCCCGTCGGCGGCGAAGTGCGGAGTGTGCGGCGGATGCCAGTCCTGCGTGTAGACGACCAGCCCGCCGGCGGCCACGGCGGCGTCGATGCGCTCGATGATGCCGGCGAGGATCTGCTCCCCACCGGACACGTACAGCGAGCCCGACGGGTCGGCGAAGTCGTGCTGGTAGTCGACGACCACCAGTGCGGTGGTGGCGTCGAAGACGTTGTCGGCCATCGGTTCTCCAGAGAAGAGGGACGGTTGCGGGCTGCGCCCGGCGCGACCGGGTTCAGGCGCTGAGCACCGTGGTGGGAATGGCAGGGTCGCCCTGGGACAGCGTGAGGCCCTCCCACGGCAGGGTCACCAGCGCCGCGCGCAGCCGGTCCCGGGCCACCTCCAGCGATTCGGGCGGCGCCACCCGGACCCCGGCACGGACCATCGGTACCTGCAGCGCCACGTCGCCGGGCTCGGGGGTCGGCGCCGCTGCGGAGAGCTGGTAGACGACCTCCTCGGTCGCCGTGCCGGTCGCCCGGTGCCGGCGCATCGCACCCTTCACGCCGCCGCTGGACTGCTTGTTCTCGCTGCGCTTGGCGACCGGCCGACCGTCCACCTGCACCATCTTGTAGACCATGCCCGCAGTCGGCGCGCCGGAACCCGTGACCAGCGAGGTACCGACGCCGTAGACGTCGACCGGATCGGCCCGCAGGGCGGCGATGCCGTACTCGTCGAGGTCACCGGACAGCACGATCTTCGTGTCGGTCGCACCCAGCGAGTCGAGCTGCTCGCGGGCCGCGCGGGCCAGCACACCCAGGTCGCCGGAGTCGATGCGGATGGCTCCGAGTGCGGGGCCGACCGCCTCGATGGCCGTGGCGATGCCCTGGGTGATGTCGTAGGTGTCCACCAGCAGCGTGGTGCTGATCCCCAGGGCTGCGACCTGTGCCGTGAAAGCGGCGGCCTCGGTGTCGTGCAGCAGGGTGAAGGCGTGGGCGGCGGTGCCGGTGGTCGGGATGCCGTACCGCTGGCCGGCCGCCAGGTTCGAGGTCGCCGTGAAGCCGGCGATGTAAGCCGACCTGGCGGCGGCCACCGCGGCCTGCTCGTGTGTGCGACGCGAGCCCATCTCGATCAGCGTGCGCCCCGCCGCGGCGGAGGTCATCCGCGCGGCCGCCGACGCGATGGCGCAGTCGTGGTTGAGAATCGACAGGATCACCGTCTCCAGGATTACCGCCGAGGCGAAGCTGCCGTTGACCGTCATCACCGGCGAGCCCGGGAAGAACAGCTGGCCCTCCGGGTATCCGTCGATGTCGCCGTCGAAGCTCCAGCGTGCCAGGTGATCCAGCGTGCGGCGGTCGAGCACCGGCTCGAGGTGGGCGAGAGCCGCATCGTCGAAACGGAAGTCGGCCACCGCCTGCAGCACCCGTTCCACCCCGGCGACGACTCCGTAGCGGCGGCCGCGCGGCAGTCGCCGGGCGAACACCTCGAACGTGCAGCGTCGGCCCGCGCTGCCGTCGGTCAGCGCCGCCTGCAGCATGGTGAGTTCGTACTGATCGGTCAGCAGCGCGGTGCTCGCGCCGCCCTCGTCGGCAAGTCCATCGTCGGCCATCCGACCAGGGTAGTGGGGTGGCGATGGGCCACGGCCGGGCAGTCCACCGGTGGAGCAGCGGACCCGCGGCGCGGTTCTCCGGTGCCGGGCCCGTGCCACAATTGGAGCCGTGACCAGCAGTGCGCCCACCACGCAGGAAGTAGTCGACGTCAAGGACGCCGCCGACCCGGACAGCCCGTGGGTGACGATCGTGTGGAACGACCCGGTCAATCTGATGTCCTACGTCACCTATGTCTTCCAGAAGCTGCTGGGCCACCCCAAGCCCAAGGCCGAGGCGCTGATGCTCGACGTCCACCAGAAGGGTCGGGCCACGGTGTCGGCCGGCACCCGTGAGGCGATGGAGGTCGACGTCCTCAAACTGCAGACCGCCGGCCTGTGGGCGACCATGGCGCAGCACTGATGCGGCTCTTCACCCGCCGGTTCGGCCGCTTCACCGCGGTATTCGAACCGGCGGAAGCAACGCTGATCTCGGATCTGGTGGACCAGGTCCGGCAGATGTTGGCCGGCCGCCGGGCCGAGGTCTCCACTGATCCGCTCGCGCAGGTCACCGGCATGGTGCTGGCCCCGGCGAGCGCGCCCGCCGATCCCGCGCTGGCCCGGCTGCTGCCGGACTTCCACGCCTCCGATGCCGAGTTCGCAGCCGGCATGCGGATGCTGCACGAGCCGGACCTGATCGCCAGGAAGGATGCCTCCGCCGTCACGCTGCTGGACTCGCTGCCGCGCGGCGGGGGCACCGTCCACCTCGATGCCGAGGACGCGCAGGCCTGGGTGGCCACGTTGAACGACGTCCGGCTGGCCCTGGGGATCCGGCTGGAGATCACCGACGACGACTACGAGCCGCCCGCCGATGCCGATCCTGAGGGCATGGATGCGGCGATGTTCGCCACCTACCGATGGCTGTCGGCGGTGCAGGACTCGCTGGTCACGGCCCTGCTGCATTGAGCCGGGTCGATAGGCTGTGCCAGTGCTGTCCATTCACCGGTCCATGGCCGACGCCATCATCGCCCATGCCAGGGCTGATCATCCGGACGAAGCATGCGGCGTCATCGCCGGCCCGGCCGGCAGTGACCGCCCGGTCAGGGTGGTGCCGATGGTCAACGCCGAGCGCTCGCCGACCTTCTACCGGTTCGACTCGGGAGAGCAGCTCCGCCTCTATCGGGAGATGGACGAACGCGACGAGGAAATCGTCGTCGTCTACCACTCGCACACCGGCACCCCGGCCTACCCCAGCCGCACCGACATCGCCTACGCCGGCGAACCGCAGGCGCACTACGTGCTGGTCTCCACCAGGGACGCCGATGCGACCGAGTTCCGCTCGTACCGGATCGTCGACGGCGTCGTGACCGAAGAAGAAGTGGAGATGGTTTCCTAGCTCGCGGACGTTGCACCACCAGTACCACGCACTTCAGCGACTTCTGCCTGGCCAGGCAGCCGCTCGACCAGAGCGACGACCATCAAGGAGCATTTGATCATGAGCGTTTCGGTATCCGTGCCCACCATCCTCCGCCCGGTGACCAAGGGCGAGAAGACCGTTTCGGCCGATGGCGCCACGGTCGCCGAGTTGATCGCCGATCTGGACACCCGTTACACCGGGCTGGGCGATCGGCTGGTCAAGAACGGTTCGCTGCACCGGTTCGTCAACATCTACGTCAACGACGAGGACGTCCGCTTCACCGGCGGGCTCGACACCTCCGTGGTCGACGGCGACCAGATGACCATCCTGCCGGCCGTTGCCGGCGGTTCGCAGGGCTGAGCCGGTGGCCAGGTACGCCAGCCTGGTCGAGGCCGTCGGCGGCACTCCGCTGGTCGGTCTGCCGCGGCTCTCGCCATCACCGAAAGTCCGGGTCTGGGCGAAGCTCGAGGACCGCAATCCGACCGGGTCGATCAAGGATCGGCCGGCACTGGCCATGGTCGCCGCGGCGGAGGCCGACGGGAGACTCCGCCCGGGCTGCACGGTCATCGAGCCGACCAGCGGCAACACCGGCATCTCGCTGGCTATGGTCTGCCGGGTCAAGGGCTACCGGTTGATCTGCGTCATGCCGGAGAACACCTCGGAGGAGCGTCGCCTGCTGCTCCGGGCGTACGGCGCCCAGATCATCTCCTCGCCGGCGGCCGGCGGCTCGAACGCCGCTGTGGCGAAGGCGAAGATACTCGCGGCCGACCATCCGGACTGGGTGATGCTCTACCAGTACGGCAACCCCGAGAACGCCCGGGCGCACTACGACTCCACCGGTCCAGAACTGCTGGCTGACCTCCCCACGATCACCCACTTCGTCGCCGGCCTCGGCACCACCGGAACGCTGATGGGCGTCGGCAGATATCTGCGGGAGAAGGTGCCGGACATCTCCGTGATCGCGGCGGAGCCGCGCTACGGCGAGCTGGTCTACGGCCTGCGCAACCTCGACGAGGGCTTCGTGCCCGAGCTGTACGACGCGTCGGTGCTCAGTTCCCGGTTCTCGGTGGGCCCGGAGGACGCGGTGCGGCGCACCCGGGAGTTGCTGGAGGTCGAGGGGATCTTCGCCGGCATCTCCACCGGGGCGGTGCTGCACGCCGCGCTGGGCATCGCGGCGAAGGTGGTCCGCGAGGGCAAGTCGGCCGACATCGCCTTCGTGGTCGCCGACGCGGGCTGGAAGTACCTCTCGACCGGCGTCTACGGCGCCACCGATGACGAGGTGGCCGCACAGGGCCTGGAAGGCCAGCTCTGGGCCTGACCAGCACACTGGCCGGCGGATGACCGCCCGGCGGCACTGTTCCCCTGCATCGAAGAAGGCCCCGTACCAGGTACGGGGCCTTCTTCGTGGGCAGCTGTGGGGTCAGCGGGCCAGGGTGGTGGGGGGAGTGTCACCAGGGCAGTACTTGTTCCACTGCGCGGTGGTCATCGGGTGCTCCTGGACGGTGGCCACGGCCTCGCCGTACTGCTGGCCGTCGATGACGGCTCCGGAGGCCAAGGTGCTGGTGAGCGTGACGTTGTTCAGGGTGTAGGTGACGTTGCCGAGGGTGGCGGTGAAGTCTCCGGTGATCGCCGCGTCGACCGGGTACCAGACGGCGGTGGCCAGGGTTCCGTAGTGTGCCGCCACGTTCTGGCTGTCGGTGTAGGACACGCCGCTAGTGAATTCCTGGCCCCAGGTGGTGCTGTTGCTGATGCCCGCGGTGGCGACGCCGTCGATGCCCAGTTCGACGCTCTCGGTCAGGCTGTCGGAGAAGGAGTTGGTCTCCGACGAGGAGTTCTCCACGGAGTAGGAACCGGAGTCGTCGGGGTCGGGTTGTCCGTCGATCCACTTGTAGCAGCCGGACTGGGTGTTCGACTTGCCGGAGAAGCCGTCGTTGCTCACGAAGTAGCGGAAGGAGTCCGGCGCCGGGGTGAAGGTGCAGCTGGCCTTGCCGTTGGCGCTGTGCGGGCCGTTGCAGAGGTTCGACAGGCTCTGGGCGAACTGGTCGCGGTTGGCCTGGGAGAGGTTCTGCGAGTTAGCGGCCGCGACGTAGAACTCGTTGGTGCCGTTGGTGCCGCAGGTGTAGTTCCCGGCGGTGGCGCCGGAGATGGTGCAGGTGCCGGCGGTGCCGGCGGGTGACTGCTGCGCCAGCGCCATGGTCACCGTGTCGGTGGCTCCGGTGGTGTCGGTGAATTGGTACTGCACGTTCCACGGGTCGTTGTGGTAGTGGTACAGGTCGCTGTCCACCCAGTTGGTGATGCCCCAGCTGGAGCCGTAGCCCGAGTGGATCTCGTTCTGTCCGGGGTAGTCGCCGTTGCCCCAGCCGCCGACCTCGTTGGCGCCGGTGAGCTGCATGTCGTACGGAACCAGGTTGGTCAGACTGTCCCAGTCGGCCATGCCCACCCGGATACCGGGGGCGGCCTGGTGGGTCGGTACGGCCGCTGCTGCGGAACCGGCGAAGGCGACCATCGCGGCGGCGACGATGCCGACGGCGGCGAAGGCGCGGAGGGTGTGGGTGCGGGTGGCGGGGCTGATGGTCATGTCGATCTCCTTGTGGCGATGCCGTTGTGGTCTGACATCAGCCTGCCGGGCCGGCCCGCTTCGCTCCGTCCGCTGATCGAGCCCTTCGCCGGATGAACGCCACGTCCACCGATCGGAGGACGACATCGACAGGCGCGGGATGTGCTCCGCATCGTCGCCGTTCACGCCGCCGCTGGTGATCTCCAGACTTGTTACGGCACAAATCCGAACCGGGTGTCTGGCTACTGGGTAGGCAGCTGGGTCGGGCGGCGTCCCGGCTCCGGGTCGACCTGAAAACGCTTTGCATACTGCTCGTGCACCTCGCTCCACTGCTGGTGCGCGTCGTGTTCCGACTGCGCGGCGCCTTGCAGCTGCGGTTCGAGTCGGGACAGGTAGGCGTACCAACCGGCGGCGAACTGAGCGGCAGCCGAGCGATCGGTGAAGACGTGGATGAAGACCAGTCGGCATCCATCCCCCTGTTCGGTCAGTTCGAAGAGGTAGCCATCGCCGGCGAAGGTCCACGCGAGGCGGTGGGGTGGTTCCACCTCGGTGACTTCGCCGGTCATTCCGCCGGTTTCGATGGTTTCGCCGACAGCTGGAATCCAGGCGACCGCTGCCGGAAACCACTGCTCGAGTTCCGCCGGAACGCTGACCGCCCGCCACACACGCTCGATGGGATGGGCGAGCACCCGCTCGAAGCGCAGCGCCGGTCGGCCGTCGATCGTTTCCAAGGTTCCATCGATCACGGATTGTCCTCCAAGTGTCTTTCCAGGGCATCGAAACGACTTGACCAGAGCATCCGGTACGGCTCCAGCCACTGCACCACGTCGGCCAGCGCCTCCGGCCGGAGCGCGTACACACGCTGCTTCCCTTTGGCGCGGACTTCCACCAAATCGTTGTCCCGCAGCACCTTCAGATGCTTCGAGACGCCGGGCTGGGTCAGCCCCAGATGCATCACCAGATCGGCGACGGGTCGTTCGCCACTGCGCAGCAGGTCGAGGATCTGCCGCCGGTGCGGTTCCGCCAACGCGTCGTAGGCGCTCATGTCCAACAAATTACTCGTTGGTTATATGAGACACAAGCCGCTACCGACCCATCGCCACCCCCGTACGGGCACACGCCGGTCGAGGAAGATGCGTGCCGACCGAGACGGTGTCGCCGCGCGGGTGCAACGAGAACAGCGCAGACTACGTCCTGTGGTCATGCCGCCGCAGGATGTTTTCCGCCGTCCCGTCGGGTCAACCGCGCTGACGGTTGCCACCGCGCTGCTGCTGCTGGCGGGCTGCGCCGCACCGCGTGACGTGGCGACGGGTCCGGTCGCTGCCACCGGGTCCGCCGAGGTCGGATCCGGCGTCGCGTCGACCGTAGTGACGACGATGCCAGCCGTGCCGACCCCGGCGTTCGCCGGCTCGCCGACATCGACCCCGCCGTTCTCGACCGCGACGACCGCGACGACCGCGACGACCTCGGCCTCCGATGCGCCGGCGTCGGCCTCGGCTGCGCCGGCACCGACGGTCCCCCGCAAACCTGCGCCGACGCACGTCTTCGGTATGCCTGCGGCACCGATCATGGTGCAGGTCACCGGCATGGTGCTGGCCGACAGCAAGGGCAAGGTCGTTCTGTGTGCACCGTTTGCGGTGGCCGGGGTCGGCACCGTGTCAGCAGAGATTCCCACCCCGGGTTGTGCGCAGCCGATCCCGGTCACGGGTATCGATCTGGGCACAATCGCCTCTCCGGAGCACAACGCCACGCACCGATGGGGCCAGGTGCACATCGTGGCCGGCTGGAACGGAACCACCTTGACGGCGCGCTCGCAGCGATCGCCGGTCGCCGGCGATCGCGACCCGACGGAGAGACTCCCCGACGGAGTCGCCTGCCCCGCTCCGACCGGAGGGTGGAAGGTCGGCGGCGTACAGGGCGACCCGACCATCCAGAAGATCCAACCGGCCGTCGGCTCGGATTTCGGCGCACTGGCCATAGGCTACCCACACGGCGGGCCGACCAACACCGACGGCAGCAACCCGAGCTACAGCCTCGACCACACCGAGCAGGTGGTCGTGGTGGGGGTGA
>CAXSEW010000190.1:0-7644 GCA_964236185.1 uncultured Nakamurella sp.
CGCAGCCGGATTTGAGCCGTTCCAGAGTGGCGATCCGGTCGATCAGCACCGCGTCCGACGCATTCGAATCCAGTGCTGTCACCGCATCGAACAGCCGGTTCAAGTCGGTGCTGTCGTCAAATCCCGACGGGACGGCGGACCCTGCCGAAGCACTGTCTACCTTAGGGAACATACGTTCGATTCTAGCTGCTCGGCAGCTTTCAAGCAATACTCTGGACCCCATTGGTGCGAACCGGATATGTTGCGCCACAACCGTAATGCTGTCTACGCCCGGTACGTCCTCTGATCAGCGTGTGCGTGCCTTGTTGACTGTGCACGTGGTGGACAGCGTCGAGGAGATACGGCGTTGGCGACCGAGCTGTGGGGCGAACTCGACCTGCTCGGTACCCGACCCACGCTGGCGTGAGCCCGCCGGCAGATGCCTCGGCCCAGCAAAACCGCCGCCGCGTCGGGCGTTTCGTCACTCGCGCACCGGGCTACTACTACGTGAGCCCGGCCGGCGTCGCGTCGATCAACGCCTCGCGTCGATCAACGCGATCCCGTGGGCTCGCCGGCCTGCCGACGCCTCGCCTATCGGACCGGCTTCTGCGGGACGACCTCAGCCGAATTTTGATCGAAAAGATTGTCGGAAAGGTGCAGGACGTCCGCGAGGGGGAACAACCGAGGGGGAATAACACTGTGGTCGCCGGGGGAATCACCATCGGCACATCCATGAACGCCGTCAGTAACGCAGGGAGCGCAATATGACCGATACCTCCGCAGGGGCAACCGGCGTGCTGGGCGTTCTGGCGGCGCGAACGTCGGCAGCAGCCCGGTCGTTCCTCCTCATCGTCGGCGGCGTGATCTACCTGGTGCTGTGGATCTACGGCCTGGTCAACGGCAGGTCCAGCGGAGCGAATTTCGTCCCGGTGAATAATGCCGACAACTGGTTGCACTTGGTCCTCGGCGTCGTCATGATCGGTGCGGGGGATCTCCTGGCCCGCCGGACGCGGACCGCAAGGCTGTCATTCGCATAACGATGAGCAACTGCACCACCGTCACCGCTACTGCGGTGAGTCGCCCTGTCGGCGCTCGGAACTCCGAGCGCCGCGGGGCGGTGGCGTTACCCAACGCGGCGCCTTGAACCCACTCTGGCGCTTCTTGATCCCGGACTTACCTCACGCGTCGTGGAGAACCAGCAATGACGACAGTGCAGCGGCCGACGGAACCGAAGCGGCCGGCGAAGATCGAACGGGCCCGTCCGGGCGTTCGCGCTCTGGGATACCTCAAGACCACCGACCCCAAAGTTCTTGGCGTCATGTACATCGCGACGTCGCTCGTGTTCTTCATGATCGGCGGCGTACTGGCTCTGTTGATGCGGGCCGAACTGGCGCGACCGGGGCTGCAGTTCCTGTCTCCCGAGCAGTACAACCAACTCTTCACGATGCACGGCACGATCATGCTGCTGCTGTACGCGACGCCCATCGTGTTCGGCTTCGCCAATTTCGTGCTGCCGCTGCAGATCGGCGCGCCGGACGTTGCCTTCCCGCGGCTCAACGCCTTTTCGTACTGGCTGTTCCTCTTCGGCGCCATCATTGTGACGGCGAGCTTCGCCACACCGAATGGTGCGCCCGGTTTCGGCTGGACCGCTTACACGCCACTGTCCAACGACACGCACTCGCCGGGTGCCGGCGCCGATCTGTGGATCATGGGTCTGGTCATCGCCGGCCTGGGGACGATCCTCGGAGCGGTCAACATGATCACCACGGTGGCCTGCCTGCGCTGCCCGGGCATGACGATGTGGCGGATGCCGATCTTCACCTGGAACGTGTTCGTCACCTCCATCCTGATCCTGATCGCCTTCCCGGTACTGACAGCCGCGCTGCTCGGCCTGGAGGCGGACCGCAAGTTCGGCGCGCACGTCTTCGACCCGGCCAACGGCGGCGCAATCCTGTGGCAGCACCTGTTCTGGTTCTTCGGGCACCCTGAGGTGTATGTCGTGGCGCTGCCGTTCTTCGGCATCGTCACCGAGGTGTTCCCGGTGTTCTCCCGCAAACCGACCTTCGGCTACCGGGGCCTCATCTACGCGACGCTGTCGATCGCTGCCCTGTCCACCGCGGTATGGGCGCATCACATGTTCGCCACCGGGGCGGTTCTGCTTCCCTTCTTCAGCTTCATGACCTTCCTCATCGCCGTCCCGACCGGTCTGAAGTTCTTCAACTGGATCGGCACCATGTGGAAGGGCCAGATCACCTACCTGACGCCGATGCTGTGGGCGGGTGGATTCCTGGTCACCTTCCTGTTCGGCGGACTGACCGGCATCATCCTGGCCTCGCCGGCCCTGGACTTCCACGTGTCGGACTCCTACTTCGTGGTCGCCCACTTCCACTACGTACTCTTCGGCACCATCGTCTTCGCCACCTTCTCCGGCATCTACTTCTGGTTCCCGAAGATGACCGGCCGGTTCCTGGACGAGAACCTGGGCAAGTTCCACTTCTGGACCACCTTCGTCGGCTTCCATCTGACGTTCCTGATCCAGCACTGGCTCGGGAACATGGGCATGCCGCGTCGCTACGCCGATTACCTGCCGAGTGATGGATTCACCACCCTGAACACCATCTCGACCATCGGAGCCTTCGTGCTCGGGGCGTCCATCCTGCCGTTCCTGTGGAATGTCATCCGGTCCGTGCGCTACGGCGAGGTCACCACCGCAGACGACCCGTGGGGCTACGGCAACTCGCTCGAGTGGGCGACGAGTTCGCCGCCGCCACGGCACAACTTCACCTCGTTGCCGCGGGTGCGCTCGGAGCGGCCGGCATTCGAACTGCATCACCCGGAGATGGTGGAGCGTATGCGGGACGAAGCCCGCCCCAACCGGAAGTGGGAGCCGCTGGCGGCGGCCGAGTCGAGTCCGCAGGTCGGTATTCCCGACCACGGCAACCACCCGGAGGAGTAGCGGTATGGCTGTCCTTGGACCGTGGCCGCACGGCAATCCGATGCCCCTCACCCCGCAGGAACGCGAGCGCCTCGCCGAGATCGAAGCCGGACTACGCGCTGATCCGGACTTCACCCTCGATGATCCGGCGGACGACGATCCACGGCGCCGCAGGCGGCGGACGGTAGCCGCGGCGGTGATGCTCATCGGCATCATGATGTCGGTCGCCGGTGCCGCCATGGCGCCCCGGTCGTTCGTCGTCGGACTGATCGTCGTGCTGACCGGCTTCGTCACCGTCGTGGCCGGCGCAGTGGCGTGGTTCACCACCGGCCAACGGCGAAACAGCTGATCAGCGACCGTTTTGGCCGACCGAGGCACCGTGCGGGCGCAAGTCGATGGACGAGAAGGTCACCCTGAGAAGATCACCCTGCAGGACCTGGCCGTGATTGTCGTCTCCAGCGCCCTTGGCCATTCGTTCCGACTACCTGAAAGCGAGTGACCTGACCATGACCAGCGCCAGTACCCACCGCGCCATCGTCTATACCCGCACCGGAACGCCGGGCGTGCTCACCCTGGTAGAGCGGCCGACGACCGAACCGCAGCGAGGCGAGGTGCTGGTCCGCGTT
Source organism: uncultured Nakamurella sp. (assembly GCA_964236185.1). GTDB lineage: Bacteria > Actinomycetota > Actinomycetes > Mycobacteriales > Nakamurellaceae > Nakamurella. Next base: position 3,541 of record CAXSEW010000190.1, read on the forward strand.
CAGCGGTCCGGGGTGAACCCCACCGACTGGAAGTCGCGGCAGGGCGCAGGCAACTCCGCGCCGGTCGAGCCGGCGCAGGTTCCCGGGCAGGATGGCTCCGGCACCATCGAGGCCGTCGGGCCGGACGTCGACCCGACCCGGGTGGGCCAGCGGGTGTGGCTGTGGGAGGCGGCGTACCAGCGCCCCGAGGGCACCACGCAGGAGTATGCGGTGGTGCCCGCCGACCAGGCGGTGGAGCTGCCGGTGTCGACCTCCTTCGACCTCGGCGCCGGGCTGGGCATTCCGTTCCTCACCGCCCACCGCTGCCTGACCGTCGCCGAGGGCGGGCCCGATCAGCTCGGGCCGGGGTCCCTGACCGGGCGCACGGTATTCATCAGTGGCGGCGCCGGGGCGGTCGGCAATGCGGCAATCCAGCTCGCGCGCTGGGCCGATGCCACCGTGATCACCTCGGTCAGCAGTCCCCAGAAGGCGCGGCTCGCGGCTGCGGCCGGTGCGGACCACATCATCAACTACCGGGACACCGACGTGGCGGCCGAGGTCCGCAAGATCGCGCCGCGCGGCGTCGACATGATCGTCGAGGTAGCCGTCGCGGCCAATGCGGCGCTGGACGCGGAGATCATCGGAAACGGCGGGTCCGTCGCCATGTACGCCGACGATGGTGGCGACGTGGCGACGATCCCCATCCGCAACAGCATGGTGCGCAACGTCCGGTGGCAGTTCGTGCTGGTCTACACCGAGCCGCGGGCCGCCAAAGCGCGGGCGGTCGCCGCGGTGTCGACCGCGCTGCTGGCCGGCTTCGTCACCAGTCGGTTGCCCGAGCACCACTACCCGCTGGACGAGGCGGCGGCTGCGCACCAGGCAGTACAGGACGGAATGGTCGGCAAGGTCCTGATCAACCTCACCGACTGATCCCAGTTGAAAGCTACGCTGCCGGGATCCGGCAGTGAACACGCGGCTGATTCGCCGAACAACACTCTGGGACTGCCGGTGTACCGCAACGAATAGTGGAGTCGACGGCCCAAGCAGCCGTCGTCCCGCTTCACTCACGCAGTACCAGGCAAGGAGCACATCATGGGAGTCAGTCTCACCAAGGGCGGTAACGTCTCACTGAGCAAGGAAGCCCCCGGCCTGACGGCCGTCGTCGTCGGCCTCGACCGGGACGCCCGCACCACTACCGGTACCGACTTCGACCTGGACGCCTCGGCCATCATGCTGAAGGCCGACGGCAAGGTGTTGTCCAATGACCACTTCATCTTCTTCAACAACAAGATGTCGCCCGACGGATCGGTGGAACACACCGGCGACAACCTGACCGGCGAGGGCGAAGGGGACGACGAGTCGATCAAGGTCGATCTTGCGGCGGTGCCCACGGAGGTCGACAAGATCGTGTTTCCGGTCAGCGTCTACGACGCGGACGCCCGGCAGCAGGGATTCGGCCAGGTGCGCAACGCCTTCATCCGCATCGTCAACCAGGCCAACGGCACCGAGATCACCCGGTACGACCTCACCGAGGACGCCTCCAGCGAGACCGCGATGGTGTTCGGCGAGATCTACCGGAACGGGGCGGAGTGGAAGTTCCGGGCAGTCGGTCAGGGCTACGCCTCCGGATTGACCGGTATAGCCAGGGATTTCGGCGTCGCGGTCTGATCGCCGCCGGCGCCGCGGGCGTAGTGCCGTTGCTCGGCTTCCCGCCGGGACCCGTACGACGGCCGCCCGTGGCGCCGAACCCGGTCAGCCGCTTCGAATGTGGCCGGGCAGCCTGGCCCACCGTCACCCAGCGTGTCCGGTTCGGCTGCACTACGGTTGGCCGATGCGGATTTTCCTCGAAACCGAGCGGTTGATTCTTCGCGAATTCACCGAAGCCGATGCCAACCTGCTGGTGGAACTCGATTCCGATCCCGCGGTCATGTTCCGCATCACCGGCGGCATTCCGACGTCGCGGGAGGACATCGAGAACGACTTCCTACCGGCATTTCTGCAGTACTACAGCAAGCCGTCCGGATTCGGATTCTGGGCGGTGGTGGAGAAGAGCACCGGTGAGTTCGTGGGATGGTTCCATCTGCGCCCTGGACCCGGACATCCGGATGAGGAGCCGGAGTTGGGCTACCGCCTGCGTCGCGTCGCCTGGAGCAGGGGTTATGCCACCGAGGGGTCGATGGCGCTCATCGGGAAGGCCTTCACCGACCTCGGCGCGACCCGTGTGCTGGCCGAGACGATGGTGGCGCATTCAGCATCGCGGCGAGTAATGGAGAAGTGCGGGATGACAGCCACGCGTACGTTCTGGCAGGAGTGGCCCTACCGGATTCCGGATGAGGAAATGGGTGACGTCGAGTACGCGATCACCCGTGAGCAGTGGGCAGCCGATCGCATTGGTTGACCGGCCAGTCCGACCGCCGACGATGATGCCGCTTCTGGTTACTGACGGTGCAACGACGACCAATTGATCATGGACAGAAGTGTGAACTGGTGGCACGAGACTGAATTCACGTTGCGAAGTTGCATAATTACCGACAGCAACCTAGGTTCAGACGAGCGGCAATCGCAAGGTGAAAGATCTTCGCGCCAGTCGAACAACTCATCGCCGCGAACGAACTGCCCGTCGAAAGGCGATTCCTCTTGCTGACCTCTGGTCGCCGCGCCACCCGCTCGTCCGGGTTAGTGCCTGCCCGCTTGCTCGCACTGACCGGCGTGCTGGTGCTGGGCGCGGCCCTGGTTCTGCCCGGGTCGCCGGCGGCGGCGTCGGACGTTGCGAAAGTCAACCTGCTGACGCTCGACCAGTTCGGGGTGCTGGCCGGGTCTACGGTGACCAATACGGGCAATACCATCCTGGAGGGTCTGCACCTCGGGGTCTGGCGGGGAACTGCTGTCACCGGCTTTCCGCCCGGGATCATCCTCCGCCCCGGCGTCAAGCACATCGCTGACGGCGTTGCCAAGCAAGCGCAGAGCGATGCAACCACCGCCTATAACCAGGCCGCGGGACTAAAAGCGGACAACCAGACCGCATTTACCGAGCTCGGTGACAAGGTCCTGGACCCCGGCGTCTACAAAGGCAACTTGTCGCTCACCGGCACCGTGACGCTCGACAACAGCGACGATCCCGATGCCGTCTTCGTTTTTCAGGCCTCCAGCACACTGATCACCGCTTCCAGCAGCGTGGTCACTTTCACCAATGCCGACCATCCGTCGTGCAACGTGTTCTGGCAGGTCGGTAGCTCCGCGACGCTCGGCAGTGGATCGACGTTCGTCGGCACCATCGACGCCATGGAGACGATCACCGCCGGTACCGCGGCGACCATTCAGGGTCGGCTGATAGCCCGCACCAGCGCCGTCAACCTCGACAGCAATCTCATCACTCGCGCACCGTGCGCCGTTCCGCCGCCGCCGAGCACCCCGCCGACGCCGCCGACCCCGCCGACTCCGTCCACGCCTCCGACGCCGTCCACGCCCCCGACGCCGTCCACGCCGTCCACGCCCCCGACACCGTCCACGCCTCCGACGCCGCCGACGCCGCCGACCCCGCCCACTGTGACTACGACGGAAACCACGACGGAGACCCTCATCCCGCCGCCGCTGGAAACCGTCACCAGCTCCAGCATTCCGATCATCACGCTGACGACGCCTCCGTCACCGACGACCTCGAGCCCGACGACTCCGACGACATCGACGGACTCGTCCTTCACCCCGCCGCCGCTGGAGACGACCACGGAGTCGACGCTTCCGATCACCTACCCCAGCGAGGAGACCTCGACAGATGTCTTCGGTAGCGAGACCACGTACTACACCGGGACCACCTACAACACCGAGTACACAGAGACCACGTCGACCGAAGCGCAGGGTATCCACAGCGGCTCCGGCGGGTCCGGCAGCTCCGGCGAACTGGCCAGCACCGGAGTGACGGGGGTGACCGGCCTGATGAAGTCGGCCGTGTTGCTGCTGGTCGGCGGTGTGGTCCTGGTGATGTTCGCCGGCCGACGTCGGGTCCACACCGGAAGTCACCGCCAGATCTGATCCGGCCGGAACGATCAGGCCGTGGTCACCGTCGTGCAACTGCCGACGGTGGCCGCGGCCTTTCCGCGCGCCACGAACTGTGCGGAGACGCAGATG
>CAXSEW010000191.1:0-7625 GCA_964236185.1 uncultured Nakamurella sp.
GGTCAGCGCCTCGAACAGCTCGTCCATCGTGCCGAACCCGCCGGGCAGGCAGACGAACGCCTGCGAGTACTTCACGAACATCGTCTTGCGGGCGAAGAAGTAGCGGAAGTTGATGCCGAGATCGACGTACCGGTTGATGCCCTGCTCGAATGGCAGCTCGATGCCGAGCCCGACCGACATGCCGCCGGCCTCCTTGGCCCCGCGGTTGGCGGCCTCCATGATGCCGGGGCCGCCGCCGGTGATGACGGCGAAGCCCTCCTTGGCCAGCGCGCCGCCGATCTCCATCGCCGTGGCGTATTCCGGGTTGTCCGGCTTGGTCCGCGCGCTCCCGAAGACCGTCACCGCTCGCGGCAGCCCGGCCAGCGCACCGAAGCCCTCGACGAATTCGGCCTGGATCCGCAATACCCGCCACGGGTCGGTGTGCACCCAGTCGGTCGGACCCCGGGAGTCCAGCAGGCGCTGGTCGGTGGTGCTGGTGCTCTCGCTCTGCAGGCCGCGCAGCACGACCGGGCCGCGGTGCTTCTCCCCGGACGAATCGCCGGTTGCCTCGGCGGTGGCCGCGGCGGACGCGTCGTCGGCTGTCGCGACGTCGGCGGATGGATCCGGCGCCGACGGCTGTTCGTGGTTCGTCACACCCGACACAGTAGTGAGCGGTGGGGTCAGCTCAGGAACGCCCGCAGCACGGCGGTCATCTCCTGGATCTGCCGACGGGAGACGTGTTCCTCCCGGGTGTGCGCGAGCGACGGGTCGCCGGGGCCGTAGTTCACCGCCGGAATACCCAACGCCGCGAACCGGGCGACGTCCGTCCAGCCGTACTTGGCGACCGCGACACCGCCTGCGGCACTGACGAACTCGGCCGCCGCGGGTGCGGACAGTCCGGGAAGCGCGCCGGCCGCCACGTCGAGCACGTCGACCTGGTAGCCGTCGAACAGATTCTTCAGCACCGAGACGGCGTCCTCGGTGCTGCGGTCGGGCGCGAACCGGAAGTTCACCTTCACGACACATTCGTCCGGGATGACGTTGCCGGCAACTCCCCCGGTGATCGACACCGCGTTCAGGCCCTCGCGGTAGACGCAGCCGTCGATGTCCACCGTGCGGGCCTCGAAGGTGCGCAGCCGGTTCAACACCTCGCCGGCGCCGTGGATGGCGTTGTCGCCGAGCCACGAGCGAGCGCTGTGCGAGCGGCGGCCGCGCACCGTGACGGCCGCCGCTGCGGTGCCCTGGCAGCCGGCCTCCACCTGACCGTTGGTGGGCTCGCCGAGAATGGCCAGGTCGGCGGCGAGCCAGTCCGGCAGTTCACGCTCGATCCGGGTCAAACCGTTGCGGTCGTGCTCGATCTCCTCGCACTCGTAGAACACGAAGGTCAGGTCACGGGACGGCTGGTCCAGCGCGGCCGCCAGGTGCAGCAGCATCGCGTCGCCGGATTTCATGTCGGTGGTCCCGCAGCCGTGCAGCACATCCCCGTCCTGGCGGGACGGCACGTTGTCGGCGATCGGCACGGTGTCGATGTGCCCGGCGAGCAGCACCCGGGTGGGCCGGCCCATCGACGTCCGGGCCAGCACGGAATTGCCCAGTCGGACGACCTCGAGATGGCCCAGTGTTCGGAGGGCTACCTCGATGGCGTCGGCGATCGGGCCCTCGTCGGTGGAGACCGACGGGATGTCGACGAGCGTGGCGGTCAGGTCCGCCGGATCGGCAAGCAGGTCCAGAACTGGCATCGGTGCAACGTACCTCGGCCATCCGTCGGCGTCCGCGCAGTACGGTGGCCGGGTGCGCAAGCCCGTCGCCTGGACCCTGGCCGCTCTGGCTCTGGTCGCCCTGGTGATCGTGGCGGTGGTGATCGGGGGGCGGGCAGTGAGCTCGAGCGCGGACCCGGTGACGTCCGGCGCGGAGTGCACGGTGCCGCTGAGCACGGTGCCGCTGAGCACAGCGGTGCAGGGGGCAGCCAATCCGGCGGCCACCCCGGTGCGGGTCGAGCTCGACGCCGTGCAACTGCAGCATGCCTCGACCATCAACGCTGTCGGCATGGGCCGGGCACTGCCGGCGCGGGCCCGGGTCATCGCCCTGGCCACCGCCTACCAGGAGTCGCAGCTGCGCAACCTGCCCGACGGCGACCGGGACTCGCTGGGTCTGTTCCAGCAGCGGCCCTCGCAGGGCTGGGGCACGGTCAAGCAGATCGCCGATCCGGTGTACGCGGCAGGAAAGTTCTACGACGCGCTGGTGAAAGTGGACGGCTGGCAACAGATGTCGCTGACCAAGGCGGCACAAGCGGTGCAGTACTCGGCTTTTCCCGACGCGTACGCGAAGTGGGAGGGCGAAGCGGTGACCTTGGCCTCGGCGCTCGGCGGCGGCTCGAAGGTGCAGCTGAGCTGTCGCGCCGGCGCTCAGCCACCGACGGCCGACGCGCCGGCTCGTCGAGTGCTGGACGGCACCGCCTCGGCGCCCGCGAAGCTGAAGGCGGTGCTCGCAGCCGCCCAGGCGGAGCTCGGCGGACTGAAGGTTTCCGAGATCACCGGTTCCACCGCTGTCGTCACGATCAGCCTCCGCGGCGTCTCGGCAGCGGTAGCCGGACGGGCGCTGGCCGCCTGGTCGGTCGCGCACAGCGCCGGTTTCGAGGTGGTCGCCGTCGCGGTCGCCGACCAGAACTGGGCCGACCACCGCTGGTCGTCCGCCGCGGTCACCGCGCCGCCCGGACAGGTGGCCATCAGCACCTCCTGACGGCGGTGCGGTAACGCTCCGGCCCGCCGGTCGCGCTGCCCTAGGGTCAACTGCATGACCGACGCGCACGCAGCCGACCCCGGACCCTTCGACCCGGCCTCGGGTGCCTACGGCGCCGGCCTGGCGAATCGGACAGCCGACGGCACCGTGCTGGACGTCTGGTATCCGGCGCCGGCCCTGGTCACGGATGACGGACCGGCCGACGGCAGGCGCCCCGACCTGGCCGCCGCCGAGCGGACCGATGCCATTCGTCAGGTGGACGTGGTGCGGGTGGAGACCTCCATCTCCTCCCTCGCCGACCCACCTGCCGACACCGCCGACGTCTACCTCCGGCTGCATCTGCTGTCCAGTCGGCTGGTGCGGCCGCGGTCCATCAACCTGGACGGCATCTTCGCGCTGCTGCCGAACAACGCCTGGACCTCCCTCGGCCCGGTGCCGCCGGAGCGGCTCGAGGACGTGCGCCTGGCCGCGGCCATCGCCGGTCACCGGCTCGCCGTCCACGGCGTCGACAAGTTCCCGCGGATGACCGACTACGTGCTGCCGACCGGCGTCCGGATCGCCCATGCCGACCGGGTCCGCCTCGGCGCGCACCTGGCCGCGGGCACCACCGTCATGCACGAAGGTTTCTGCAATTTCAACGCCGGCACCCTGGGCGTCTCGATGGTCGAGGGCCGCATCTCCCAGGGCGTCCTCGTCGGCGACGGGACGGACATCGGCGGCGGCGCCTCCATCATGGGCACGCTGTCCGGCGGCGGCAAGGAGCAGATCAGCATCGGCGCCGGTTGCCTGCTCGGCGCCAACTCCGGTGTCGGCATCTCCCTCGGCGACGACTGCGTGGTCGAGGCCGGGCTGTATCTGACCGCCGGCACCAAGCTGACCCTGCTGGCCGACGGCGGTGCCAGCGTCCTCAAGGCTGCGGAACTCTCCGGCACGAACGGGCTGCTCTTCCGCCGCCACTCGCTGTCCGGCAGCGTGGAAGCCGTGCCGCGGATCGGTTCGTGGGGCGGCTTGAACTCGGCGCTGCACGCGCAGTAGCCAACGCCCGGGCACCGTCCGTACCGTCGGGCACCGAACAGCTCGTCCAGCCTGCGCCGCTGCACAGACTCGCTCGGCCGCCCGTACCGAACACCCCGCTTCCCAACGCCGCACCCCGTTTCTCCACGCCGCACCTCGCTGATGGCATCGAGCAGATGTGGCGTGAACCGAGCAGGTGCGGCGTGACCCGACGAGGTGTGAGGTGCTCACAACAAGTGCGGCGCGAACACAGGTACGGGCGAATCGACGCGCCCCAGCGCTGAGCGATCAGGCCGCACCGCCGACTATCCGCGCCGACACCCGCGGCGGAGTACAGTCGGACAGGTACCCCCCGGGGGTACCACACGACGACAGTCAGCACGAGCACGCAAAGGACAGGAGCAGCGATGGCCGGCTACACCGGTAGCAAGGACGACTACCTCAAGCGCCTGCGCCGGGTCGAGGGCCAGGTCCGGGGCATCCAGAAGATGGTCGACTCGGACACCTACTGCATCGACGTTCTCACCCAGATCTCCGCCATCAACCGTGCGCTGCAGGCGGTTTCGATCGGCCTTCTCGAGGATCACCTGTCGCACTGCGTCTCCGACGCGGTGCGGTCGGGCGGCGCGGAAGCGCAGGACAAGATCCGCGAGGCGTCCGACGCGATTGCCCGGCTCGTCCGGTCCTGACCAGCAGCACTCCACACCCCACCCGTCCGGAAGGACCGACATGACCGTTGCTACCTACACCGTTTCCGGCATGACCTGCGAGCACTGCGTGCGCGCGGTCAACGACGAGCTCAGCTCCCTCGACGGCGTCACCGCGGTGGACGTCGACCTGGTCCCCGGCGGCATCTCCACGGTCACCGTCACCAGTGACCAACCGCTGCCCGACGCGCAGGTCGCCGACGCCGTCGACGAAGCGGGATACGTCGTGCAGCAGTGACCGCCGGGAAGCAGGCGGTCCGGCCGGAGCGCCGACCCGCCGTCGACGTCAGCCAGAACACGATCGATCTCGACATCACCGGGATGACCTGCGCGTCCTGCGCCGCTCGGGTCGAGAAGAAGCTGAACCGCCTGCCGGGGGTGACCGCCACCGTCAACTACGCCACCGAGAAGGCGCACGTCCAGAGCACCGGCGTCCTCGACCCGGCGGCGTTGATCGACACGGTCGTCGCCACCGGTTACGGGGCCCAGATGCCGGTGCCTGACGCACCGGAGGCCGCCGACGACGGCACCGGCGTGCTGCGCACCCGGCTGCTGGTCTCCGCGGTGCTCGCAGTGCCGGTACTGCTACTGGCGATGATCCCGGCCTGGCAGTTCACCTACTGGCCGTGGCTCGCGCTCGCCCTGACCACGCCGGTCGCCATCTGGGGCGCCTGGCCGTTCCATCGTGCTGCCTGGCGGTCGGCCCGCCACGGCGGCGTCGGCATGGACACGCTGATCTCCGTCGGCGTTTCCGCGGCCTACCTGTGGTCGGTCTACGCGCTGGTCCTCGGCGACGCCGGACGGCCCGGCATGAAGATGCCGTTCGAACTGCTCCCGCGTTCGGGCGGCACCGCGCTGTACCTGGAAGTAGCCGCAGCCGTCACGGTTTTCGTCCTCGGCGGCCGTTACGCCGAGGCGAAAGCAAAGCGGCGCAGCGGTGCTGCGCTGCAGGCGCTGCTGTCGATCGGAGCCAAGGACGCCACCGTACTGCGCGACGGTCGCGAGGTGCGGGTGCCGATCGCGCTGCTCGCCGTCGGGAACGACTTCGTCGTGCGTCCCGGTGAGACGGTGGCGACCGACGGCGTGGTCACCGCCGGGTCCAGCGCGGTCGACGTTGCCCTGCTGACCGGCGAGTCGTTACCGGCCGAGGTCGGTCCGGGCGACCGGGTCTACGCCGGCACCGTGAACACCACCGGCCGGTTGGTGGTGCGCGCACAAACCGTCGGGGCGAACACCCAGTTGGCAAAGATGGCGTCGCTGGTCGCCGCGGCCCAGTCCGGCAGGGCGGAGATCGCCCGGCTCGCCGACCGCATCTCGAGTGTCTTCGTACCGGTCGTCATCGGGCTGTCGCTGCTCACCCTGGCCGGCTGGCTGGTACTGGGATCCGGTAGCGGGTCGACCGTCGAACGCGCCTTCACCGCGGCGGTGTCGGTGCTGATCATCGCCTGCCCGTGCGCGCTCGGCCTGGCGACGCCAACGGCACTGCTGGTCGGCACCGGCCGCGGCGCGCAGCTCGGGGTGCTGATCCGCGGCCCGCAGATTCTGGAGTCGACCCGCCGGGTCGACACGGTGGTGCTGGACAAGACCGGCACGGTGACGACCGGAACGATGACGGTGCTGGACATCCATCCGCTGGGAGACGTACCGACGGCCGACGTGCTGCGCCTGGTCGGCGCGCTGGAGAGCGCTTCGGAGCATCCGATCGCGCGCGCGCTCACCGCAGCGGCGACCGCGGCCGGCCCGATCCCCGACCAGCGGGACATCGAGTTCCGCAGCACACCCGGCGGCGGAGTGGTGGGCACGGTCGAGGGTCACCACGTCGCGGCCGGGCGGCCCGGTTGGCTGACCACCGAGTTCTCGCTGCCGCTCTCCGCGGCCGGCGCCGACATCGCCGGCGCTGCCGAGCACGTCGGACGGACGGTCATTGCGGCTGCGGTCGACGGCCGGATCACCGCGCTGTTCGTCATCGGCGACGACGTGAAGCCCACCTCTGCGCCGGCGGTCGCCCGGTTCCGCCGGCTCGGTCTGGAACCGATTCTGCTGACCGGCGACAACCGCGGCGCCGCAGACGCTGTCGCCGCGAGCGTGGGTATCGACCGGGTGATCGCCGACGTGCGTCCGGCCGACAAGTTGGCCGCCGTCCGGGCGTTGCAGGCGCAGGGCCGGGTGGTGGCCATGATCGGGGACGGCGTCAACGACGCACCGGCACTGGCCGGCGCCGACCTCGGCATGGCGATGGGCTCGGGTGCGGACGCCGCCATCGAGGCCGCGGACATCACCATCGTCAGCGGTGATCTCCGGGCGGCCGCCGACGCCGTCGAATTGTCCCGCGCCACGCTGACGGTCATCAAGCAGAACCTGTTCTGGGCATTCGTCTACAACGTGGCGGCGCTGCCGCTCGCCGTCGCCGGACTGGCCTCACCGATCCTCGCCGGCGCCGCCATGGCCGCATCGAGTGTGCTGGTGGTGAGCAACAGCCTGCGCCTGCGGCGGTTCCGCGGCAGCCGCGGCGGGTCGGCGCCGACCATGCACTGACCGCCCGACGCGAAGCGGACACCCACCGCCTTCCCGGGCTCGTTCACCTGGGTGGTTCATACTGCGCTGCGTGCCTGTACGCGATCGGACCAGTTCGGACTCCGCAGACCCCGATCCGCAGGTGGCTCTGGCTCCGCCGCGGCCCGCCCCACGCCGCCCCGGCTTGATCCCTACCGAGATCGCCGACGCGCTGTCCGGCGTGCTCGGCAAGGCGACGACGGCGATCCGGGCCAACGAGGCGGGCAGTCGGGCCGGCGGCGACATCGAGAACGTGCACCAGATGCGGGTGGCCACCCGCCGCATCCGCGCCTACCTCAAGGCCGCGCAGCCGGCCCTGGACCCGGTCGTCGCCGGTGGGCTGCGGGCGGACCTGTCGGCCCTGGCCGGAGCACTCGGTGCGGTCCGCGACCTGGATGTGATGATCGATCGTCTGCACAGCGAGGCGGCGGCCCTCGGCGAGCCTGACGCTGCCGCGCTCGAGGTGTTGACCGGCGCCCTGGACTCCGAGCGCCAGGTGGCCAGGGCGGCGTTGGTCGAGCAGCTCGAACAGCCCGGCTACCAGGCGCTGCTGGCCGAGCTCGAGGCGACCGCCAGGAAGCCGCCGGTCACCGATCCGTGGGCGGACCTCGCTGCCCTGGGCGCGGCCGAGTT
>CAXSEW010000192.1:0-7553 GCA_964236185.1 uncultured Nakamurella sp.
CGGTCGTCGATCCGCGGGTGCACCTCGTCGGGTACGGGCCCTCGGCCTCGACCATCGGGGCGAATCGAGCGGGGCGCGCGGCTGTCCGCGACCTGCGGCGGCTACTGCGGCTGTCCTGACCGACGCACCAACGACTTCAGGGTGGTCACCTCCGAAGAGGTGACCACCCTGAAGGTGAGATCGAGGACCTGGCGGCCCGAATCAGCAGGTCAGATGGCGGTGACGCCGGTGGCCTGCGGTCCCTTGGCGCCCTGGGTGACCGTGTAGGTCACCTTCTGGTTCTCCTCGAGCGAGCGGTAGCCGCCCGACTGGATCTCGGAGTAGTGGACGAAGACATCCGGTCCGTCACCCTCGGGGGTGATGAAGCCGAAGCCCTTGTCAGCGTTGAACCACTTGACTGTTCCCTGTGCCATTTTGTTTCTCCTTGCATGTGACCGAGCAGAGAGACGTGATTCGTCTCTCCGGGTTCGTCGACGAGTGCGACACTTTCGGACACAAGATCCGAGAGGTCCCAAGGAAGATCAACCGCCTTGGAACCGCTATGACACGAACTCTAGAACTGTAACCAGGAACCAGTATTCCATGACGCGGACTGAACACCGAATCCGCTTGGAATCTTATGCTCATTGCACCCGTTCGGAGGAACGGCGGTTTCCGAACGCGAAAAGTCCATCCAGCTCGGCGGGATCACCGGCAATGGTCGGGCGGACCCTCAGATGCTGACGTCGACTTCCTACGCCGCAACACCTCTGGCCGATGATCGACTGAGTTGCAAGTCCGTCGACGGTCGGCCGCGTCGGACCAGGTTGCCGTATGGCCCTGCTCCTGCCGGGTCAAGGTGCCCCATTCGCCGAATCGGCCACTCGGACGCGTGTCGTTGTCACCCTCGGTCGCTGCCGCTCGGTGGACCGTTCCGGGTGCCGGTCGGTCAGATCTCCCGGACCAGTCGGGCCTTGGCCGCCTCGTAATCGGCACTGCTGATCTCGTCCGCCGCGTACCGCGAGCGGAGTTCGACCAGTTCCGCCAGCGGGTCCCGCGGCGCACCCGGGCTGTCGTCGGCCAGCTGTTCGGCGGCCCGCTGTTGCGCGCGGACCGCCGCGACGAACTGGTCGGCCAGCGTCCCCAGCATCTTGTCCACCGCCAGCACGACGTCCGGGGACCGCAGCACCAGCCGGCCGGTCATCGATCCGGTCGCGGACTCGGCCTCGGCCAACTCGGCAAGCGGTAGCACCGGCACGATCGGTGAGCCCTCGCCGTGCGGGCGGAACAGCACGCGCCGGGTGGACAGCATCAGCAGCCCCAACTGCCGCTGGGAACGTGCTTCGACCAGCACCAGCACCGTCTCGTCCGGCTCCAGTAGCGGCTCCAGCCGGACGACCTGCGCATCGATCCGCTCGTCGGCAACCAGCACGACAGCGGCCCGGGCCAGGTCCGGCCGCAGGTGCAGCGCGTCGATCCGGTCCTGTGGTGTGCGTCCACGGAAGAGATCGCGCAGGTCGAACAGTCCCATTGCCGGTCAGCTCGACTTCCGGGCGGCCGCATCGGCGCGCTCGACCGACCGGCGATGACCGGTATCGAGATCGCCGGCGGCATCTCCCGGACCCGGCAGCACCAGATCGCCGCCGCTGTCCTGCGCAGCCTGGGCGATGGCCTCCGGACGAATCGCCGAGAAATGGGCCAGCGCAACGGCTCCGCTGACAGCCAGCACGAAGGCGACACCGGCCGCGACCGACCATCCGGAACGGATGCCGTCGCCCAGCAGCGTCAGCCCGATGACCGACGGCAGCACCGTGTCGGTGGTGAACATGACGGCCGAGACGGTGGTCGGCAAACCCTTCTGGAGGGCCAGCGCGAACACCACGGTGGCCGCGACACCGTTGACGATGATCGCCCACACGGAGGGATCGGCGAACCACCGCAGGAACTCGTGCGGCAGGTGGAGCGTCCGGGCAGAGACAGCCACCGCAGTGAAGCCGAGACCGGCGCCGAACGCCAGCAGGGCGGCCGACAGCCGCATCCCGGACCGGCTGCCGTGGTACCCGATCAGGCAGACCGGCACGACGGTCAACAGGATCACCCATCGCCAGCCGTGCGGCAGCGCGTGCGCCTGCCCGGGCTGCGCGGACAGACCCAGCACGATCAGTCCGACGGCGGCCGTGCACAGGCTCAGCCAACCCGCCCGGCCGAGCCGGGTGCCCATCACCGCGGTGATGACTGCGGTGACGCCCACGCTGAACGCAAGCGTGGATTGCACCAGGAACAGTGGCAGCCGGTGCAGCGCCGCCGCGCCGGCCACGAAGGACGCGATGTCGATCGCGACCCCGAGGCAGTAGATCGGCTGCCGGCCGATCTTTCCGAGGTCGTCGGTGTCCCCGCCGAACGCGCCGGCCCGCTTGATGCCGATCGACTCCAGCACCGAGCCGGTTCCGGAACCCAGCGCTGCTGCGACAGCAAGCAGGTAGCCGATGATCATCGGCCCAGTCTCCCAGACGGACACCGCTCGGCGGCAGGTCACGTCGGACCGGGATCGCCCGATGCGTCGCGGCCTATCCTGGACCCGACATGTCCAGCAGCTCCGCAGCGCCAGCACCCGTTCCCGACCCAGCGGCCACGGTTCCCACGACAACCGCCACCGTCCCCGAGCTGACGGCCAGGCTGAGCGCGGTGATGAGTGCGGACGGGCTGCGATTGGGCCGCCGGCTCGGTGGTGTGCGGCGGATGTCGGACCAGGCGAAACGGGCGCGGGCGCTGGCCGACCTGGACAGCCAGATCACCAGGGCGGAGCAGCGGCTCGCCCACCGGATCGCGTCGGTACCGGCCCTCACCTTCCCGCCCGAACTGCCGGTCTCCGAGCGGGTCGACGACCTGGCCGCTGCGATCCGGGACCACCAGGTGGTCATCGTCGCCGGCGAAACCGGCTCGGGGAAGTCGACCCAGCTGCCGAAGATCTGTCTGTCCATCGGGCGGGGGGTGCGCGGCATGATCGGCCACACCCAGCCCCGCCGGATCGCCGCTCGCGCGCTGGCCGAGCGGATCGCGGACGAAACCGGGACCGAGGTCGGCGGCGCCGTCGGCTACACCATCCGCTTCGGCGACCACACCGGGCCGAACACGCTGGTCAAGCTGATGACGGACGGCATCCTGCTGGCCGAGGCCGGGCGCGACGCCGGACTGTCCGCCTACGACACGATCATCATCGACGAGGCGCACGAGCGCAGCCTGAACATCGACTTCCTGCTCGGGTACCTGGTGCAGCTGCTGCCGCGGCGGCCCGACCTCAAGGTGATCATCACCTCGGCGACCATCGACCCGCAGCGCTTCTCCCGGCACTTCGGGGACGCGCCGATCGTCGAGGTGTCCGGCCGGACCTACCCGGTGGAGGTGCGGTACCGCCCCTATGGCGCGGACAGTCTCTCCGACGACGACGACGACGGCGCCGGCGAAGATGCCGACGAAGCGGACGGTGTCACGCCGAGGGCCCCACGGGGCGGCCAGCGGGAAGCGCGCAAGGCCAAGCCACCCAACCGGGACGACTCCAGCCGCGACCTGGCGCAGGCGATCTGCGAGGCCACCGACGAGCTGTCCCGGGAGGGCGACGGCGACATCCTGGTGTTCCTGTCCGGCGAGCGGGAGATCACCGACACCGCCGAGGTGCTGCGCGGGCACCTCGCGTCCCGTCCCGGCGTCACCGAGGTGCTCCCGCTCTACGGCCGGCTGTCGGCGGCCGACCAGCACCGGGTGTTCTCCTCGCACACCGGCCGGCGCATCGTGCTCTCCACCAACGTCGCCGAGACCTCGCTGACGGTCCCCGGGATCCGCTACGTCATCGATCCCGGCACCGCCCGCATCTCCCGGTACTCGCCGCGGACCAAGGTGCAACGGTTGCCCATCGAGCCGATCTCGCAGGCCTCCGCCGGTCAGCGGGCCGGCCGGTGCGGCCGGGTGGCAGACGGCATCTGCATCCGGCTGTACTCGGCGGAGGACTTCGCCGGCCGGCCGGAGTACACCGACCCGGAGATCTCGCGTACCTCGCTGGCCTCGGTGATCCTGCAGATGGCCTCGCTCGATCTCGGCGAGATCGCCTCGTTCCCGTTCCTCGACCCGCCGGACTCGCGGCAGATCACCGATGGACTGACCGTGCTGGGGGAGCTGGGAGCGCTCGACCGCTCCGGGGACGACGGCCGGGTGCGGCTGACGAAGACCGGCCGGTCGCTCGCCGCGCTGCCGCTGGATCCGCGGCTGGCCCGGATGATCGTCGAGGCCGACGCCCGCGGCTGCCTGGCCGACGTCCTGGTCATCACCTCCGCGCTGGCGATCCAGGACGTGCGGGAGTATCCGCTCGAGGACCGCGAGCGGGCGACCGCCTCGCACGCCCGGTTCGCCGACCCCAAGTCGGACTTCCTGTCGCTGCTCAACCTCTGGAACTACCTGGCGGACGAGGCGAAAGCCAGGTCCGGCAACGCTTTCCGGCGGATGTGCCGCACCGAGTACCTGCACTATCTCCGTATCCGGGAGTGGCAGGACCTGCATGCCCAGCTCCGGCAGATCGCCCGCGGCCTGAAGATGGACACCGAGTCGCGGGCGCTGGTCGGCGTCTCGGAGCTCAAAAGCGCGCCGGCGGGCGGTGTTTCCGGTACCGAGCGTGATTCGGGTGGCGCTGCGGTTGCCAGGTCGGGCGACCCCGGCGGGACGCCGGGTGGCGGCGGCGCGGGTGCGGGCCCGCAGCAGCAGGCGCGGTCGGCATCCGGCCGCAGCTCGGCGGCCGGCGGCCGCCGGCGAGGTCGCCGACCGGTGGAACACGACCGGGAGCGCGCGGAGATCCCGCTGCCCGCCGCGGCCGCGGCCAGGGCGTCTTCCGCGGCCGGCTCGCAGGTCAGCTTCGTCGACACCGAGCGGGTGCACACCGCGCTGCTCGCCGGCCTGCTGTCCCACATCGGGTTACGCCTGGAACCGGGCCGGGAGTACCAGGGCACCCGCGGCACGAAGTTCGTCATCTGGCCAGGGTCGGCGCTGGCCAAGTCGGGCCCGAAGCTGGTGGTGGCCGCGGAGTTGATCGAGACCTCCCGGCTGTGGGGGCGACTGGCCGCGGCGATCGATCCGTTGTGGGTGGAGCAGGTCGGCGGTGACCTGCTCAAGCGCAGTTACTCCGAACCGCGCTGGGACGCGCGGCGCGGCCAGGTGGTGGCGACCGAGAAGGTGACGCTGCTGGGCGTGACGCTGATCGGCGCCCGCTCGGTGCAGTTCGACCGGATCGACCCGGAGCTGAGCCGGGAGATGTTCATCCGTTCCGCGCTGGTCGAGGCGAACTGGGAGACCCGGCACGCGTTCTTCGCCGCGAACCTGGCCGCGCTCGACGAGGTCGCCGAGCGGGAGGACCGCGCCCGCCGCCGCGACATCCGCATCGACGACGAGTCGCTGTTCGCCTTGTACGACGAGCGCATCCCGGCCGAGGTGATCTCGGCGCGACACTTCGACAGCTGGTGGCGCAAGGCATCTCGCAGTCAGCCCGACCTGCTGACGTTCACCCCGGACCTGTTGATCGCCACCGGCGCCCAGCAGATCGATGCCGCCGCCTATCCCGACACCTTTTCGGCCGGCGACGTGAACCTCGGCCTGGACTACGTTTTCGAGCCCGGTCGCGCCGACGACGGGGTGACCGTGACGATTCCGCTGGCCGTCCTGGCCCGCATCGACCCTTCCGCGTTCGACGCCCAGATACCCGGTCACCGCAGAGATCTGGCCGTTGCGCTGATCAAATCACTGCCGAAGACGTTGCGGCGCAACTTCGTTCCGGCGCCGGACTTCGCGGCCGTCGCGCTGTCGCAGATACCCACCGGTGGCACCACTGCCGGCACCACCGGGCTCGCGGATGCGCTGGCCGCCCGGCTCACCGCACTGACCGGCGTGGTCGTCACGGCGCAGGACTTCGACCAGGACAAGATCCCGGATCATCTGCGGATGGGCTTCCGGGTCGTCGACGAGGCCGGCCGCGCGGTGGCCGCGGGGAAGGATCTGGCCGGGCTGCAGCGCACGTTGCAGGGCGACAGCCGGCAGGCGGTCGCCCGGGCGTCGGGAACGGTGGAACGCACTGGCCTCACCGCGTTCCCGGAAGCCGGGATCGCCCGCACGGTCACCAGCGTGGTGTCCGGCCAGCAGGTGCGCGGGTACCCGGCGCTGGTCGACGAGCGTCCCAGCCGGGGCAGCGACACCGTCGGCATCACGGTGTTCACCTCCGCGGCCGACCAGCAGCGAGCCATGCGCGGTGGAATTCGGCGACTGCTGGTGCTGAGCGCCAAGAACCCGCTGGCTCACGTGCGCAACGGGCTGTCGCGTGCGCAGATGCTGACCCTGACGGTGTCGCCCTACACCAGCATTGCCGCGCTGCTGGCCGACGCCACCGAGGCCGCGGTGGACGCGCTGCTGGACTGGGCCGGCGGCCCCGCCTACACCGCTGATGCGTTCCAGGCGCTGGTGAAAAAGCTGACGCCGCAATTGGACCGCGCGGTGCTGGACATCGTGGTGGCCGCCGAGGCGGCGCTGAAGGAGGCGCACGAGGCGGAGCGGACCATCGACGCGGTCAGCGGCAGCGCCCTGACCGAGCAGGTGGCCGACATGCGGGCGCAGCTGCGGGCGCTGGTGCATCCGGGCTTTCTGACACAGACGACGGCGGCGCGCCTGCCGGACCTCACCCGCTACCTGCAGGCGCTGACCGTCCGCGCCGGTCGCGTGCGGGAGAACTCCGAACGCGACCGACAACGAATGATCGAGGTCAACGAGCTGGCCGGCGAGTTCTCGGCTGCCCTGCAGACGCTCCGCCCCGAGCGGGCGCGCGACTCCGATGTGGACGTCGCCGAGGTGCGCAGGCTGCTCGCCGAGTACCGGGTCGCCACCTTCGCACAGCCGATGCGCACCGCCGTTCCGGTGTCGGCGAAACGCCTGCGAGCGGCGATCGGTGGTCTCCGCCCGTGACCACGGGCCTGCCACCACATCACCTGTATCACCGGGGGCACAGTTCTCAGCTCGTCGCCGTCGAGGTTCAGCTCACCACCATCCCGCCCAGCACCGGTGTGGACTGCAGATAGACCAGGATGCACATGCCCAGCAGCAGGCCCAGGCTCCACTTGACGACCTTGCGGAACAGCACGCTCTCCTGACCGTCCATGCCGACCACGGCGGCCGCGATCGCCAGGTTCTGCGGGGAGATCATTTTTCCCAGGACGCCGCCGGAGGTGTTCGCCGCCGCCAGCAGGTAGGGACTGATTCCGGTCTTGGTGGCCGCCGTGGTCTGCAGCAGGCCGAACAGCGAGTTGGCCGACGTGTCCGAACCGGTCACCGCGACGCCGAGCCATCCGACAACCGGTGAAAGGAAGGCAAAGAAACCGCCGGTGGCGGCGAGCGCCAGACCCAGGGTGACGGTCTGCCCGGAGAAGTTCATCACATAGGCAAGCGCCAGTACCGCGACGACGGTCAGGATCGTCCACTTGAACTGAACGACGACACCGACCAGCGAGCCGAGGGCCCGGTCGATGGACAACCCGTACAACACCGCGGTC
>CAXSEW010000193.1:0-7526 GCA_964236185.1 uncultured Nakamurella sp.
TCTGCGGACAAGGGCCCAGCGACCACCCCGACCTCGCCCAATGGCTCCTGGAACGACACATCGACACGATGTCCCGCAACCCCGACACCGTTGTCGAAACCTGGACGGCACTGGCCCGACATGCCACCCGAACCGGTTGAGTCACGTGCGGTAGTGCGGCCACCTCTGAGGAGAATCACTCCGCGATCAAGCTTCGTCGTCGACCGGAAGTTAACCACCGAACGAAAGGTGCCATAGGTGTCTCCGCCGAGTATGGGCATCAGTGCCCCGCCCTACCATGTGCAGTCAACGGCCGCCGCGCTTCGCTCCGGCTTTCCCTACTTCGCTCACCACGATTCCGTATCGGCCCTGTGGTCGACGAAGTGGCGGGGGGCGTGCGCGGCCGGGATCTACCCGTTCACCGACGGAAACGTCGTCGATTTCGATCCGATCTTCGCCCAGCTGAGCACGGTGTCGGGTGACGACCCGGGCATCCTGTACCGGCCCGACGACTACGCCGCACCGTTCCTGCCCGTGGCGCAGCAGCTCGTCGCGCACGCCGAGAAGGCAGCGTCGAACGGCAACACCGCTGACGCTAGAGATCTGTTCCTGCGGGCGGCGGCGGTCTATCGGATCGCGCGGTTCCCGATCAACCGGTCGCCCCTGAGCCAGCAGGCCTGGCAGGAGGGCAAGGCCGCCTACGAGCGCGGCGGCGAGCTGCTCGACCCGCCCAGCGCGACGGTGGACATCCCGTTCCTCCACGCCGACACATCGTCAGGTGATCTTAATGTCCCGATCCCGGCCTACCTCCGACTACCCACAGGCGCGAAGCCCGACAACGGCTGGCCCGTCGTGCTGTTCATCTGCGGACTGGACGCCTACCGGACCGACCACACGCCGCGGACCCAGCAACACGTCGACCACGGATACGCAACGCTGAGTTTCGAGATCCCCGGCACGGGCGACTGCCCGGCGGCGCCGAACGACCCGACATCCCCGGACCGCCTGATGAGCAGCGTCCTGGACTGGGTGTCCGCCAACAAGCAGACGTACGGATTCGACGTGAGCCGGGTCATCGCCCGGGGGATCAGCACCGGCGGTTACTACGCCTCCCGAGTTGCCCACACCCACGCGGATCGTCTGTTCGCCGTCGTCGCACAGGGCGGCGGGTCGCATCACATGTTCGACGCACAGTGGATCGGCGCCCAGAACCAGATGGAATACCCATTCGCCCTTGCCGACGCGCTGGCGTACAAGTTCGGCTACCGCGAGTCGGACCCGGCCGCAGCGCTCGCCCGGTACGCCAACGAGGCCCAGCGGTTCAGCCTGGTCAACGCAGGTTTGGTCGGGACACCCACATGCAAACTGCTGGTCATCAACGGCATGGAAGACTCGATCTTCCCGATCGAGGACAGCGTCATCGTGGCAACCTCGGGCGACAAGAAGGACCTCGTCGCCCGGGGAAACCGTGGGCACATGGGCAACCCCGGCGCTGAAAACATTCTCTACGAATGGATCGACAACACCATCGCGGGCAAGGCTTAGATGCAATGCATCGTCACGAAGCCTGATCGTGCACTGATCAGTACCAGTCATTAGCACCCTGGACGCATGAGGATGAAATGATGACTAAATACGAATCCGAAGCACCGTGTGTTTCAATGACGTTTGCGGGCGGACCAATCTGACTGAGCGATAACCACTCATGACACTGTTTCCACTAACGACCAACGACCGGAGTTGAACGCGATGAGCGATCCAAAACCTGCCACCCTCCCAGCGGATGACCTCGAGCGCAGTCTCGCTGTCGCCCGCCCAGACGAAGATGGGAGCTTGCCGCACATCGGGATGGTGGGCGACACCTACACCATTGTGCTGTCGGGTAAGCAGACCGCCGGGCGGTTCACCACCATCGACATGCACGTGCCACCCGGTGGTGGCCCCGCGCCGCACCGCCACAACTTCGAAGAAATGTTCACCGTCCTGGAAGGGGAGGTAGAAGCGACCTTCCGCAGCCAGAAGTCGACACTGCGCGCCGGGGAGACGATCAATATTCCCGCGAACGCGCCGCACAGCTTCACCAACGCCTCCCAGGCGCCGGCGCGTCTGCTGTGCGTGTGCGCACCGTCCGGGCAGGAGGAGTTCTTCGAGAAAGTCGGGGTACCAGTCGGCTCCCGCACGACCCCCCCGCCGCCGCTGGACGACCAGGAACAGGCAGCATTCATGGCCAAGGCCCAAAAGCTGGCGCCGCAGTACAACACCGAACTACTCGGACCGTGAACCGGTCCAGTCACGACGCGAAAGTAACGGCGTGGCCAAAAGCCAGGTGCGTTTCGCCGCGTTTTGAGCATTCCATGGCATGAGCCGGCGCCCTCGGACGCGGGAGAGCACCTGGCGCTGAGTGTCGCCCGGTACCTCATCCAATAACTGCACGAATCGTTGGTTACACCTCACAAATGCCTGGCCGTGTAACGGTCGAATTGCTGCGTCCAGTCCGGCCAAGGCGAATCGGAGTGAAGATGACCGCTCACGTCCAGCACCAGCCGCCGCTGAAGGTGAAACGCGGGTTGGTGCCCGGGTTGGTGTTCATCGGTATGGTCGTGGCCATCTTGTCCAGTCTGGGTGCTCCGCTGGTGCCGGACCTGGCTCAGAACTACCACGTGTCGCTGATCACCGCGCAATGGACGTTGACCATCGCCTTCCTGGCCAGCGCTATCGCCACACCGACCATGGGGCGGGTGGGTGACGGACCGGGTCGCCAAAAGATGATCATCGGCGGTTTGGCTGTCGTGGTGGTGGGCTGCCTACTGGCGGCGCTGCCGCTGGGCTTCCCAGAGCTGTTGGTTGGCCGAGCGTTGCAGGGCGTCGGGTTGGGCTTGACCCCGTTGACCATGGCCACCGCTCGGGATGCGCTGGGCAAGGACAAGGCCACTCCCGCGGTGGCGATGCTGTCCCTGACCACCGTGGTCGGCGTCGGGCTGGGCTATCCACTCACCGGGTTGATCGTGCAACTCGCCGGCCTTCACGCCGCGTTCTGGTTCGGGGCGCTCATGTCCCTCGTCGGGTTGATGGTCGCCTGGGTGTGGGTGCCGGAGCCGACCAGCAAGGATCGGGTCGGCCGGGACGTCGGCGGCGCTGTCTTGTTGGCCGGTGCGCTCGCGTTCTTGCTGCTCGGGCTCAGTGAGGGCCCCGTCTGGGGGTGGGTCCGCCAGCCCACCGTTGGATGTCTCGTCCTCGCTTTGGCGATGATCGTCGGGTGGCTGTTGGTTGAGCGGCGAGCGGCGCACCCGCTGGTCAACATTGCGCTGTTACGCCCTCGGCCGGTGCAGACCGCCGACGTCACTGCTGTGCTGGCCGGGGTGGGAATGTATCTGCTGATCTCGCTGATCACCCGCTTCATGCAGACGCCGCGCAGCGCTGGTTACGGCTTGGGCTCGTCGGTGCTGGTGACCGGACTGGTCCTGGTGCCGTTCTCGGTGTTCAGTCTGCTGGCCAGCCGGGTCGCTTCCGCGCTGCTCAGACGCCTGCCACCCGGCCGGGTGCTGACCGTGGCGTGTGCGCCGATGCTGCTGGCTCTGCTGCTGTTCACCCTCGGCCGCGGCGGTGGGCTGACCGTGCTGTTCATCGTCATGGGGTTGGCCGGGCTCGGCACCGGTTGCATCTTCTCCGTCATGCCGCAGCTCATCGTCAATGCCGTTCCGCCGGCCGAGACCGGAAGCGCGATTAGCTTCAACCAGGTGTCTCGGCTGGTCGGGTATTCCGCGGGCAGCGCACTATCAGCCATCATTTTGGAAGCAGCTACCCACGGCGACGCCGGTCTACCCACCGACAGCGGATACACCGTCGCCGGAATAGTAGGAGCAGCGCTGTGGATCATCACCGCCGCGGCCGCCGCGGTTCTTCCCGGCCGCATCCCGCGCATCACAACGAAAACGGGCGCGACAAGTCAAGCGGCTCAGCCCAACCAACTGAGCCACCATCCGGGCCGACAGTAAAGGGCACACGGCCCGCCACCCGCAACTCCACGGGCGTGAACTGCTTCCGGACAGATGAGGTGTTGCGGCACAACCATTTCTGTTTGCGCCACAGCAGGTAAAAGTCCGGTCCAACCTTGACGTCGTTCGGTCGGGTCACCACACCCCTTCGACCGGGGTGAACACCACCTGGCACAACGACGACCGGCCCACTCCGCCGCGGTCAACACGCGGACATCGCGGGTGTTGTCGGCGCCGATCCCGACCAGGTCAACCTCGATTTCGGTCAACCCAAGCAGCAGTGAACTACAGTTCGACATGCTCGCGCCTCTTGTTCTGGATGCCTGAAGAACAACCAGTTCACAGGGGGCGCGCGCCGCCTGCTAGAGATGGAGAAGATGATGCGAGTTTTGATGGTGGGTGCTACCGGCGCGTACGCCGGCATGGTGTTGCCTGAACTGGTGCGCCGCGGCGTCGAGGTCCGAGCGTTGGTGCAGGACGAGGCGAAGTCCGCGCAGGTGCTGGCCGCGGGCGCAGCCCAGGTCGCGGTCGGTGATCTGAACGACCCGGCAAGCCTGCGCACGGCCGCCGACGGCGTGGACGGTGTTTTCCACATCGGTCCGGCGTTCGCCGCCGGCGAGGCCGATATGGGTTTGGCGATGGTCGCCGCGGCGAAAGCCGCCGGCGTGCGGAAAGTTTGCTTCTCCGGCGTCTATCACCCGTCGCTGTCACTGGCCAACCACGTCTCGAAACGGGCTGTGGAGGAAGCGGTGTACGAATCGGGGATGGACTTCACGGTGCTGCAGCCGGCCATGTTCATGCAAGGCCTGGACAGTAGCTGGGCCGATGTGGTGGCCCGCGGTGAGCTGTCCGCGCCCTACAGCGCGACGGCCAAGGTCTGCTACGTCGACTACCGCGACGTCGCGGAGCTGGCGGCGCGGTCACTGACCGAAGAAACATTCGCCTACGGCACGTTCGAGTTGTCGGCGCCGGGCATGATCGACCGGGTCGAACTTGCCGCGCTCATCAGCGAGGTGCTCGACCGCCCAGTCCAGGCAAGCGCGACGTCTATCAGCGATGCGCCGATCCCGGCCGGGCCGACCCGCGACGCGATGCTCGCGATGATGACCAGCTACGACCGATACGGCTTCGCCGGCGGCAACGCCCTGGTGCTGCGCACCATGCTCGGCAAGGCACCACGCACGCTGCGGCAATACATCGTGGAACTGGCCGACCGCCCGGCCGGACCAGACCTTCAGCCGACGCGGTAAATCACACCGGCCGCAGTGACATCGGTCGACGATCGTGTCACTGCCTTGAAACTTCGGCGGGGTGGACGTGACCGCGGATATTGAGCTGCTTGACTGATCTGCGGCTCCCGACCTTCCAGTTAGGAACCATTCTTAATCTTGGAGCGAGATTGAGCGGCTCACAAAGCCTCGCGTCGGGCACCGAAGTGGGGGTCGCTGATGTGCCCGCCCGCCGGCGAGTGCGGGTTAGTGGTGGTCTTCGGGTGCGGTGGTGGGTAGGAGCCACACCAGGGCGAGGCAGAGTGCGGCGATGGCGGCGACGACGGCGACGCTGACGGTCATGGCGTGGGCGGCGCCGTGGGTGGCTTGTTGGTTGAAGTACACGGTGGTGACGACGGCGGAGCCGATGCCGGCGGCTAGTTGCTGGACCGCGGACAGGGACCCGCTGGCGCTGCCGGCCTCTTGTGGGGCGACGTCACCGATGGCGACGTCGTAGATGCTGCTGAAGCACACACCCATGCCCATCCCGAGGATCAGGAGAGCGGGCGCGAGGGCCCAGACGTTGGCGTCGGTGCCGCCGGCCAGGACGGTGGCCCACAGTCCGATGGCGCCGGCGAGGGTGATGGCCAGGCCGATGACTACGAGTCGGCGGCCGAGCTTGGCGATCAGCGGTCGGGCGGTGAGGGAGGCGCCGATGATGCCGAGCATCATCGGGGCCAACCCGACAGCGGCGGCGGACGGGCTCAGGCCGAGTCCGGTCTGCAGGAACAGGGAGGCGACGTAGGCGAGGCCGTTGACGGCGGCGAAGAAGGCGAGCCCGAGCAGCAGGCCGGAGGTGAAGCCGCGGTTGGCCAACAGCGAGGGCAGGATCAGCGGGTCGCGGGCCATCTTCTGGCGTGCCCCGAATCCGATGAACAGCAGTGCGCCGGCGATGATGCTCAGGGCCGGGACGGTTGTCCAGCCGCCGGTGGAGCCTTGGATCAGCCCGTAGAGCAACCCGAACATGGTGGCGCCGAGCAGACCGGCGCCGAGGCCGTCGATCGGGACGTCACTGCGTGCTTCGTCGCGGGGGAGCAGCTTGGCCGCGGCGACGAGGCCGGCGCTGCCGAGAACGATGTTGATCAGGAACATGGGCCGCCAGGTGAGGCCGCCGATGTTGGCGTCGATGATGAATCCGGCGGCGATCGGTCCCAGGACGGCTGATCCGCCCAGGACCGGGCCGAATGCGCTGACCGCCTTGGTCATCTGGGTGCGGGAGAAGGTGGCGATCAGGATTCCGATGCCCTGCGGGATCAGTAGGGCGCCGAAGCCTCCCTGTATGAGGCGGCCGACGATCAGCATGACCGGGTCGACTGCCAGTCCGCAGACCAGCGAGGCGGCGGTGAAGCCGGCGATGCCTGTCAGGAACAGGCGCTTCTTGCCGTAGCGGTCGCCCAGCCGTCCGCCTACGACGAGCAGCACTCC
Organism: uncultured Nakamurella sp.; assembly: GCA_964236185.1. GTDB lineage: Bacteria > Actinomycetota > Actinomycetes > Mycobacteriales > Nakamurellaceae > Nakamurella. The sequence goes on from CAXSEW010000193.1 coordinate 6,668, forward strand.
CATGCTCAGGGCATAGCTGGCGCCGAGCCATACTGTGCTGTGGACGTGCAGTGGCACGAGCAACGAATGCCTGCTCAAGGCGGCATTTCCTATCGACGTGCACACCGACCACGCCGACTTCGAGATCCAATTCGGGCACCTGACCCGCCCCACCCACCAGAACACCAGCTGGGACGCGGCAAGATTCGAAGTGTCCGCGCACCGCTGGGTACGGGTCTCGGAGGCCGGCTACGGCGTCGCGGTGGTCAACGACGCCACCTACGGCCACGACATCACCAGACATTCCGCACCAGCCGGTGGTACCAGCTCCACTATCCGGCTGTCACTGCTGCGGGCGCCGCGTTACCCCGACCCTGACGCCGACCAGGGCCGACACGTGCTGCACTACGCGCTGGTTGCCGGCGCCGACATCAAACAGGCCGCCCACGCCGGAGACGCCATCAACCTGCCACCGCGAACCACAGCGGCATCGAACCCGGTGCCGGCATTGGTGTCGCTGACCGGTCCCGGCGCCGCGATCATCGAAGCGGTCAAACTGGCCGATGACCGCACCACCGGCGACGTGATCGTCCGACTGTACGAACCGCTCGGGGGGCACAGCACCGTCCACCTCCAGCCGTCATTCCCGGTGACCGACATATTTGAAACAGACCTATTAGAAAGACGGATCGAACCGTCGGCGCTGCGCACCACGTCACAAGCGCCACCATCGTCCACCGGTGTCCGTTTGAAACTGCGACCGTTCCAGCTGGTCACGGTTCGTATCCGGGCGGCGTAACCCATCTATCGCCCGACCTAGTGCGGCGCGTCGCAAGTATCTTTACGGTGTGGCGCGGGAGAATGGGGTGTGCGCGCAAAG
>CAXSEW010000194.1:0-7510 GCA_964236185.1 uncultured Nakamurella sp.
GGTGGCCCGCGTGCTGAGCTTGAAGGGCGGGGTCGGCAAGCCCACAGTCACCCTGGGCCTGGTGTCCGCGGCCATCTCCGCCGGGGTGCAGACCCTGCTGGTGGACCTCGATCCGCAGATGAATGCCACTACCACGGTGGGCATCGAGGACGGCGGGTCGACGGTCGCCGAGGTGCTCGGCAACCCGCGGCGCTCCATCGTCAACGAAGCCGTTCACCCGTCGCCGTGGAGCACCCGGCTGCGGGTGTTGCCGGGTAGTGAAGCTGCCGAGGCGCACAACAACCCGGAGCCGACGGTCAAGCAGTTGGCCCGGCTGACCACGGCGCTGGCCAAGGTCGCTCCGGCACCGGACCTGGTGCTCATCGACTGCCCGCCGTCGCTGGGACAGCTGACCCGGAGCGCACTGGTGGCCTCGGACCGGGCCGTCCTGGTGACCGAACCCTCGCTGTATGCGGTGACCGGGGTCCAGCGAGCCCTCGAGGCGGTGCAGAAGGAACGGCTGACCCATCGACACCTGCAGCCGCTGGGCGTGGTGGTGAACCGTGTCCGACCACGGATGACCGAGCACGAGTACCGGCTGGCCGAGCTGCGCGAGCTGTTCGGCCCGCTGGTGCTCAACCCGCCGCTGCCCGATCGGGCCGCCATCACCCAGGCTCAGGGCGCCGGCGTCCCCATCCATCAGTGGCCCACCGCCGGAGCGCGCGAGATCGCCGCCATCTTCGACCTGCTGCTGGAGCGCCTGATGCGGTCGGCCAAGCAGAAGAGTCGCGGCTGACGCACAGCGCGCCGGCTCAGAGCGCAGCTTCCACCAGGTCCAGGAAGACGGCGCACTGGCGCACCATGTCGTCAGCTTCGCGCGGACTGACGAAGCGGGCGATACCCGCTTCGGCGGCCTGCCGCTTGGCCGAGCCGGCTGCGAAGAACGCGGCCCACTCGCCGAACTCGGGCGCCAGCTTGGTGAGCAGTTCCCATGCACTGGCCTGCTTGGCCCGGCCGGGCCGGGCCTTGGTGGCCAGGATGGCCGCCGCGCCACGTAGCGCAGCCAGATGCGCGGCGGCATAGCGCTCGGTGGGCTGCTCGGCTCGGATGGCCCGGCCCAGGCCGCGTCCGGCATCGGCCAGCAGGTCCCGGGCGGCCTGCGAGATCGGGCGGGTCGGAGCGGGTGCCGGCAGCCGCGGCTGCCCGGACGCCGCCCGTACCGGACGGGCCGCCGAAGCGCCGGTCGTCGTCCGGCCGCCCGCCGGCCGGTCCGCCGCGGCGGTGGACCGGTTGACTGCGCCGCGATGCAGGGTGGCGTGTGTCGCCGTCGGCCGAGAGCTGGTGGTGAGCGTCATGCCTGGTCCCCGTCTGTTGTCGAATTCCCGCGTACTGCTCATCTGCCCCGCCGTCCCGCCCTGCGCTGTGCCATCCGGCCACAGCCCGGGGAGCTGCTGTTCGATACTCCTGCAGTCGGCTGGTTCAACCGCACTGTCGTCCATGGCATTCCGGCTGGCGAGCACCACCGATCCGAACGATTGTTCGAGTGTATCCCACAGTGCTGAGAACTCGCCAGCACTTGTTTGCCGGACGCCCCGCCCGCCCTCGCTGACGGCCGGTTACGCAGAACGTGGTGGGATGAGGCACATGTATCCCGCCACCCCGGAACGCCCTGGCGGATGACCTCGCGACCCTTCGTCCCTGATGCCGGTGGATCGGCCGCCCCGTCGTTGGAGCTGCGTCCGCTCGAGCCGTCGGCCTTCGTCTCCCGGCTGCCGGAACTGATCTCCGTCTACGTGTCGGCGATGAAGTACCCGGACGGCGTCGCCTCCGCCCGGGCCGCCCTGTGGCAGGAACACAGCCGGCGGCCAGGCTTCGCCTGCGTCGTCGCGCTCGACGTCCAGGACCGCATTCGCGGGCTCGCCTACGGCTACACCGGGCGGTCCGGCCAGTGGTGGTACTCGGAGGTCGAACGGGGCCTGGGCCGCAGCGACTCGCCCTGGCTCGCCGACTATTTCGAGCTCACCGAACTGCACGTCCGACCGGACACGCAGGGCGCGGGTATCGGCCAGTCGCTGCTGACCGCGCTGCTGACCGGCCGGCCGGAGAAATCGGTGCTGCTGTCCACGCCCGAGGGCACCAACCGCGCGTGGCGGCTGTACCGGCGTACGGGATTCGTGGATGTGCTACGCCACTACCGCTTCACCGGCGACCCACGTCCGTTCGGTGTGCTCGGTCGGATGTTGCCGCTCGATGCCCCCGAACCAAGGGTGACCGCCAGCAGTTGACCGGAAACAGGTCTGTGGCATTACCGCCGCACCGCTGGAGGGTGATCATGGCTGCAGGTCCGTCTTCGGAGTAGTGATGCCCTCGGCCGGGTGCTGTGCGCCGCGGTCAGAGTTGTTCCAGCTCCTCGGCCAGTTGGGCGAGTCCCATCCCGCCGAGCCGGAGCGCGGCGGTGTGGAAGGCCTTCTCGTCGAAATCGGCGCCGTGCCGCAGCTGGGCAGCGTCGCGGGCCCGTAGCCAGACCCGTTCGCCGACCTTGTAGGCGGGCGCCTGGCCCGGCCAGCCGAGATAGCGGTCGATCTCGTCGCGGGCGTACCGGTCCTCGGTCAGCGTGCGGGTGAGCAGGAACTCCAGACCCAGTGCCGGCGTCCAGGTCTCGCCCTCGTGGAAGCCGGTGCCGCTCGGGATCGTCAGCTCCAGGTGCATGCCGATGTCCAGCACCACCCGGGCAGCGCGGAACAGCTGCGCGTCCAGCATGCCGAGCAGGTGGGCGTCGTCGGTGAGGTATCCGAGCTCCCGGACGAGCCGTTCGGCATACAGCGCCCAACCCTCGGCGTGACCGGAGGTGGTCGCCATCAGCCGTTGGAAGTCGTTGAGCCGCAGGCGTTCGAGAACCGCGGTGGCCAGCTGCAGGTGATGCCCGGGCACGCCCTCGTGATAGACGGTGGTGACGTCGCGCCACACCGGATAGCTCGCTCTGCCCGCCTCGACCGACCACCACATCTGGCCCGGCCGGCTGAAGTCGTCGCTGGGTGAGGTGTAGTACGCGCCCGTCACCCCGCCGGGCGGAGCGATGTTGCACTGCAGCACCCGCAGTGGAGCCGGGATGTCGAAGGCCCGTTCCCCGAAGTCGGCAACAGCGCGGTCGGACAGCTTTTGCAGCCATTGCTGCAGGCCGTCGCGACCAGTGACCCGGTAGGCCGGATCGTCATCGAGCGCGTCCGCAGCTGCCTGCGGATTCCCGCCGGGCACGATCCGACCGGCAACCTCGCGCAACTCCGCCTCAATGGCCAGGAATTCCTGCCAGCCCCAGTCGTAGGTGTCCGGCAAGTCGACGGTCGCGCCCAGGAACAGTCGTGAGCAGAGAAGATAGCGCTCCTCGCCGACGGCGTCCTGTTCCGGCGCCACCGGTTGCAGCTCCGTCCGCAGGAACGTACCGAGCCCGGCGTAGGCCGCTTCGGCCGTGGCCGCGGCTGCCGCCAGCTCGGCGGCCAGCTGATCGTCGGCCGCGGCCCCGGTGACCGTTGCCCCGGCGACTGCGGCGGAGAAGAATCCGGCCGTGCCATCGCTGCCGGCATAGGCGTCGCACTGTCGGGCACAACCGTCGACCTGACGGGCGGCGGCCACCTGACCACGGGAAAGCGCCAGCAGCAACGATTCCCGGTAGCCGGTCAACGCGGCCGGTACCGCCCGCATCCGCGCCGCATAGGTCGACCAGTCCTCGGCGGTGGCTGTCGGCATGATGTCGAAGACCATGCGCACCATCTGCAGGGGCGATTCGATGACGTTGAGGTTGGCGTGTGCCCAGCCGCTGGCGAAGCGGTCCCGCTCGACCCCGAGCCGCTCGACGAGCACCCGGCGTGCCGTCTCGTCGCCCGGTCCGTGAGGCCCCGCCGTCGACGCGCCGTGCAGGGCGGCAGCGAGGAGTTCGTCCACTGCCGCCAGGCCGGCCGGCGACAGATCGTCGAGCTGCCGTTCGAAGCCCGGGACACCGATCAGCGATGCCGTGATCGGGCTCAGCGCAGCCCATTCGGCGACCAGCCGGTTCGACAGCTGCGCCACCGGGCCCGGCTGCCCATCCTCCCGATGTGGTGGGTCGGTCGCCGGCGCTGCTCCGTCGCGGGCCGCCGGGTCCGATCCGGCTGTGCTCAACGAGGGCCGGGGCCCTCGTCGCGCTGCACCTTCCGATGCGCCAGCTTCGCCACGATCCGGTCGATCAACTTCATGATGGCGCCCATGGTCTGCCTCCTGATTGCCGACGGCCGGAGCGGCCGTGTGATCAGGATGTCATGTCAGTACGTCAGAACGACGGCGGCTGCTGCCGGTCGTTCGGGACGCTGAGCCGATTTCTCACGCCGTTGGCGTCGGTCTCGAGTTCGGCGAAGGCCTGCCGGATGGCATCGAGCGACAGGTTGACCTCGGCCACCGGGTCCGGGGACGCCACGACCTGTCCCCCGGTGATGTCCGAGCTCGCGGAGAGTTCGAGCAACCGTGCATAGAGCTCGCCAACGCCATCGACCGCCGCGGCGAGCTTCGCCAGCAATTCCGCCCGCCGCACCTGCATGCGCCGGATGAGCGCGGCCACCTTCTCCACAGCGGTCATCTGCCTGGCCACGTCGGTGGCGCGGGCGAGTGCCGCGTCCAGCTGATCGAGGGAACCGGCCACCGTCACGGCCACCGCCCGGGCCGAGGTGGCCGCCTGGACGGCGTCCGCTGCCTGTGCGGCCAGCAGCGGGATCGTCGGCCCGCTCCGCAGCCGGGCCAGGTCGGCAAGGTAGGACTCCAGGGTGCGAGTAACCGACATCGCCGGCGCGAACGGTGGAGGAGATGCGGGGCCGATATGTCGCCCGCCACGAGCCCTCGCAAGGCGACCGTCCCGACCCCCTGGCGCGGGTGCTTGAGTGGACGCATGCGGACCTGGGCGGTGGTGTCGGCGGCCGTCGCGCCGGTTGCGCTGATCGGTGGCTGGACCTGGGCGGCGGCGCGGCAGCCGCCGGGGTACGACCCGATCAGTCAGACCATCAGCGCGCTGGCGGCGAAGGGGGCCAGCGACCGCTGGATCATGACGACCGGCCTCGCCCTGCTCGGTGTGTGCCATCTCCTCACCAGCGCCGGCCTGACCGATGCCGGCCGCTTCGGTAGAGCCCTGCTGGCTCTCGGCGGCCTCGCCACCATCGTGGTGGCCTGCCTCCCCCAGCCTGCCAACGGGCATGTCCAGGCAGCCGGGGTCGGATTCGTGGCGCTCACCCTGTGGCCGATGGTTTCGGGGGTGCCGGGTCGGGCGATCAGGTTCGCAGTGGTCGCTGTCTTCTCGGCCGTGCTGATCTGGTTCGCCACCCAGCTCGGCGGCGGTGCAGCTCTGGGACTCTCGGAACGCATTCTCGCCGGCGCCCAGGCATGCTGGCCGCTGGTCGTCGCGATCTCAGTGCTACTGACCCGCCGACGGTCGACCCCGGTCCGTTAGCCACTCTTCCCTGGGCGTCGGTGGCGAGCTGGCCGCGCGTGGGCCTCGGCTCAATACCCTCGAGGCTGATGGCCACTGCCCGACCGTCGGGGTGACGTCGGGCAGCAGCGTTGTGCATCATCTCCAACCCGGACCAACCTGAAGCCCGGCCGAGTGGGCACGGGCAGGCTGGTCGGGCAAGCTATCCGGTCAGCTGCAGCCGGAGGTGGATCCGCAGCCCTCGCAGACGTAACAGGCGCCTGATGGGCGCATCTTCGTGCCGCAGGTGAAGCACAGCGGTGCGTCGGCGGACTTGCCGATCACCATCTCCAGCAGTTCGGTGGAGGAACCGGCCTTGCGTCCGGCCAGATCGGCGACCGGACGGCCGCTCGCCACACTGCCGCTCTCCACCGCCGGGCGGACCACCGGGGTGGCGTCCACGGAGGATCGCAGTTCTTCCACCACGTCGTCGGTGACGTCCACGTCGTAGGCGCCGTAGGAGGTGGATACCTGAGCCGTCCGCTCCTCCGCCGAGAAAATGCCCAGCTCCGCCCGGGCGTCGACCGGCAGGTAGTCCAGCGCGATGCGGCGGAATAGATAGTCCATCACGGAGGTGGCGATCCGGATGTCCGGATCGTCGGTCATGCCGGCCGGTTCGAAGCGCAGGTTGGTGAACTTGGCGACGTAGGACTCGAGTGGGATGCCGTACTGCAGCCCTACCGAGACCGCGATGGAGAACGCGTCCATCACGCCGGCCAGGGTCGAACCCTGCTTGCCCAGCTTGATGAACACCTCGCCGAGCCCGTCGTCCGGGTAGGACCCCGTCGTCAAATACCCCTCGGCTCCACCGACCGTGAACGACACCGTCTGCGACGGGCGCTTCTTCGGCAGCCGCCGGCGGACCGGCACGTGCGACAGGACGGCCGCGGCGGCAGGTTCACCGCTCTTGTCGGCCGCGTTCTTGTCCGCACTGTCCTTGTTCTTGCTGGATGCGGACAGCGGCTGACCGACCTTGCAGTTGTCGCGGTAGATGGCCAGTGCCTTGAGGCCCATCTTCCAGCCCTGCAGGTAGATCTCGGCGACGTCGTCGACGGTGGCGTCCTCGGGCATGTTGACCGTCTTGGAGATGGCGCCGGAGATGAACGGCTGCACCGCGGCCATCATCCGGACGTGGCCCATCGGGGCGATGAACTGCTCGCCCATGGCGCAGTCGAACACCGAGTAGTGCACGTTCTTCAAACCCGGGGCGCCCATGACGTGTCCGTGCTGGGCGATGAACTCGACGATCGCCTCGACCTGCTCCGCCTGGTAGCCCAGCGAAGCCAGGGCTCGCGGCACGGTCTGGTTGACGATCTGCATCGACCCGCCGCCGACCAGCTTCTTGAACTTCACCAGCGCGAGATCGGGTTCGATGCCGGTGGTGTCGCAGTCCATCATCAGGCCGATGGTGCCGGTCGGCGCAAGGACGGTGGCCTGGGCGTTCCGGTAGCCGTTCTTCTCGCCACCAGCGATCGTCTCGGCCCAGACCGCGGTGGCCAGCTTCAGCGTCGCGGCGTCGTTCCCGCCGTAGGTCCGGATCTGATCGTTGGCCGCGGCGTGCTTGCGGACGACCCGCTTGTGCGCATCGGCGTTACGGGCGTAACCGTCGTACGGTCCGACGATGGCGGCCAGCTCTGTACTGCGCCTGTAGGCGGTGCCGTTCATCAGCGAGGTGATGGCGGCGGCCAGCGAACGGCCACCGTCGGAGTCGTAGGCGTGACCGGTCGCCATCAGCAGGGCGCCGAGGTTGGCGTACCCGAGACCCAGCTGGCGGAATGCCCTGGTGGTCTCGGCGATCGGCTGCGTCGGGAAGTCGGCGAAGCAGATGGAGATGTCCATCGCGGTGATGACGAACTCGACGGCCTTGGCGAACTTCGCCGCGTCGAACACACCGTCGGCGGACAGGAACTTCATCAGGTTCAGCGACGCCAGGTTGCACGAGGAGTTGTCCAGGTGCATGTACTCGCTGCACGGGTTCGAGGCGTTGATCCGGCCGGACTCCGGGGAGGTGTGCCAGTCGTTGATGATGTCGTCGTACTGGATGCC
>CAXSEW010000195.1:0-7488 GCA_964236185.1 uncultured Nakamurella sp.
TTCGGCATGGCGGAACTGCTGGCCCGGGTGCGGGCCGCGGTGCGGCGCAGCGCACCGGCGACCGGAGCCAGCGACGCGCCGGTGATCACCGACGACTTCACCGTCGACCTGGACGCGCACCGGGTGCTGCGGGCCGGTGAGCCGGTGCGGCTGACGCCGACGGAGTGGTCCATGCTGGAGATCCTGGTCCGGCACGCGGGAAAACTGGTGTCCGGCAAGCGGCTGCTGGTCGAGGTCTGGGGCCCGGCGTACGAGACCGAAACTCATTACCTGCGCGTGTACATGGCCCAGTTGCGCCGCAAACTCGAACCCAATCCGGCACATCCGCGGTACCTGATCACCGAACCCGGTGCCGGGTACCGCTTCCAGCCGTGACGGCCGTGGCATCGTAGGCAGTCAGCAGGGAATCGGCGGCGGCAGCCGCAGAGAGCTCGCCGGCGGCCACGGCTGCGCTGATCTGCGACCGGATGGCGGCGATGCCCGGCGAGCCGCGCAGCCGCTGTTCCAGCTCGTCGCGCACCAGCGCCCAGGTCAGCTCCACCTGCTGCGCCGAGCGTTTCGCCGCCAGCCCGTCGGCGCCCAATTGCTCCCGATGGGCGAGCACGGTCGCCCACAGCTCGGTCAGTCCGCTGCCGGTCTGGCCCGAACAGGTCAGCACCGGCGGCACCCGGTGCCGCCCGCGCACCAACCGCAGGGCGCCGGCGACCTCCCGGGCGGTCGTGGCGGCCTCCTGCTGGTGGTTCCCGTCGGCTTTGTTGACGGCCACGATGTCGGCCAGCTCCAGTACGCCCTTCTTCAGGCCCTGCAGCTGGTCACCGGTGCGGCTCAGGGTCAACAGGCAGAACGTGTCGACCATCCCGGCAACCGTGGTTTCGGACTGGCCGACGCCGACCGTCTCGACCACCACCACGTCGAAGCCGGCCGCCTCCAGCACGGTGATCGCCGCTGCCGTCGCCCGGGCCACCCCGCCCAGCGTGCCGGCCGTGGGTGACGGGCGGATGTAGGCGCGGGGATCGACCGCGAGCTGCGGCATCCGGGTCTTGTCACCCAGTACCGAGCCGCCGGTGCGCCCACTCGACGGGTCCACGGCCAGTACACCCAGCCGGGACCCGGCGGCGGTCAGCCGGCCGCCGAGCGCCTCGATCAACGTCGACTTGCCGGCGCCGGGCGCGCCGGAGATGCCCACCCGGATCGCCCCGCCGGCGTGCGGCGCCAGCAACCGGTGCAGTTCGCGGGCGGCCACCCGGTGGTCCGGCCGGGTCGACTCCATCAGCGTGATCGCCCGGGACAGGGCGGTGCGCGCCGGGCCGGACGGCTGGCCGCCGGTGGCCGCGCCGGCCCGGATGGCGCCGGCCAGCGTCTCGGGGTCCCACCAGCTCGCCGCGGTCATGTCGCCGCGGTCATGTCGCCGCGGTCATGTCGCCCGCGGTCATGTCGCAGGCAAAACGGAGCCGCCGTCACGGGAGCCGCCGTCACGGGGGTGGCGGCAGCGCTGCGGTCAGCCGGGCCAGCAGGTCCAGGGCCGAATCGGCGATCACCGTGCCCGGCCCGAAGACTGCCACCGCGCCGGCGGCGAGCAGCGCTTCGACGTCCGCCGGCGGGACCACTCCGCCGACCACGATCAGGATGTCGGGCCGGCCGGCGGCGTCCAGCGCCGCCCGCAGCATCGGCACCAGGGTGAGGTGACCGCCGGCCAGCGAGGACACCCCGACGACATGGACGTCGGCGTCGACCGCCTGCGCCGCAACCTCTTCCGGCGTGGAGAACAGCGGGCCGACGTCCACGTCGAAGCCGAGGTCGGCGAAGGCCGTGACGATCACCTTCTGCCCCCGGTCGTGCCCGTCCTGACCGATCTTGGCCACCAGGATCCGGGGTCGACGACCCTGCTCGGATTCGAATCGGGCGCTGGCCTGCACCACCCGGTCGATGCCGGCCTGCCCGCCGCCGGCAGTGGAAGCCTCGGCGCGGTAGACGCCGGAGATCGTCCGGATCACCGCAGTGTGCCGGCCGAAGACCTGCTCGAGGGCGGCGGAGATCTCGCCGACGGTGGCCCGCGCGCGAGCTGCCTGCACCGACAGTTCCAGCAGGTTGCCCGACAGTCCCTGGCCCGCCGACGGCTCCCGGCCGGCCGCCGTGGTCAACGCCGCCAGCGCCTGCACCACCGACGGCTCGTTACGGGTGGCGCGGAGTTCGGCGAGCCGGGCGATCTGCGCCTCGCGGACCGCCTGGTTGTCGACCTTGAGCACATTCAGCGGCTCGTCCGTCGTCGGCGGGTACAGATTGACACCGACGACCGCCTGCGCCCCGGTGTCGATGCGTGCCTGCGTCCGGGCGGCTGCCTCCTCGATGCGCATCTTCGGCAGCCCCGCCTCGATGGCGCTGGACATGCCGCCGGCCGCCTCCACCTCCTGGATGCGGGCCCAGGCCCGCTCGGCCAGGTCGTGGGTGAGTCGTTCGACGAAGAACGAACCGCCCCACGGGTCGATGATCCCGGTGGTGCCTGATTCCTGCTGCAGCACCAATTGGGTGTTGCGGGCGATGCGCGCCGAGAAATCGGTCGGCAGGGCGATTGCTTCGTCCAGCGCATTGGTGTGCAGGGATTGGGTGCCGCCCTGGGTGGCAGCCATTGCCTCGATGCAGGTGCGGATGACGTTGTTGAACGGGTCCTGCGCGGTCAGCGACCAGCCGGAGGTTTGGCAGTGCGTCCGCAGCGACGCCGACTTGGCCTTTTGGGCGCCGAGATCGGTCACGATGCTGTACCACAGTGCCCGCGCAGCACGGAGTTTGGCTACCTCCATGAAGAAGTTCATACCGATGCCGAAGAAGAAACTCAGCCGCGGAGCGAACGCGTCGATGTCCAGGCCCGCGGCGATGCCGGTGCGCAGGTACTCCATGCCATCGGCCAGGGTGTAGGCCAGTTCCAGGTCGGCGGTGGCTCCGGCTTCCTGGATGTGATATCCGGAAATGGAGATGGAATTGAATCGGGGCATTTTTGCAGCCGTATAGCTGAAGATGTCGGAGATGATGCGCATCGACGGTGCGGGCGGGTAGATGTAGGTGTTGCGCACCATGAATTCTTTGAGGATGTCGTTCTGGATGGTGCCGGACAACTGCTCCGGCGGGACGCCCTGCTCCTGTGCCGCCACGATGTACAGCGCCAGCACCGGGAGCACCGCGCCGTTCATCGTCATCGACACGCTGATCTCGTCCAGCGGTATGCCGGCGAACAGTTCCTGCATGTCCAGGATCGAATCGATGGCGACCCCGGCCATGCCGACGTCGCCGGCGACGCGCGGGTGGTCGGAGTCGTAGCCGCGGTGGGTGGGCAGGTCGAAGGCGACGGACAGCCCCTTCTGACCGGCCGCCAGGTTGCGGCGGTAGAACGCGTTGGACTGCGCGGCGGTGGAGAACCCCGCGTACTGCCGCACCGTCCACGGCTGGGTCGTGTACATCGTCGGGTAGGGGCCGCGCAGGTAGGGCGGAAGCCCCGGGAAGGTGTCCAGCCCGTCCAGGCCGTCCAGCTCCGACGGGCCGTAGAAGCGTTGCACCGCAATGCCTTCGGGGGACAGCCAGGCATCACGCGGCAGGTCGGTGAGCTCCGGCGGCGTCGCGTCGGCGGAGAGCGGCAGGTCGGCGAAGGAGTCGGGAATGGTCACCGGGCGACCGCCCCGGACAGCTGGTCCCGGGTGCGATGCAAGAAGGCCACCACGTCGTCGCCGGCCGCGATGCTGTCGTCCACCAGCTGTTCCATCTCCGGTCGGGGCGCCCCGGCCAGGATCACCCATCGGGCGCCAGCTGTCCGCAGCGCCCAGACGGCCGCCGGGCCGTCGGCCAGATAGGTGGCATCCGCGGCGGCCAGGCAGACCACCGCCGAGCCGTCGTACCCGGCCATCAGCTCGTCGACCGACTCGTTCGGCCCGACCGTGACGGTGTCGATCGCACCGGCGGCGAGTGCGTTGGCGGCGAAGGCGGCGCGCGGAGTGGCGGACGCCAGGGAACCCAGCGTCGCGATGAGCAGTCGGCCCGGCGTCGGCTGGTCCCGCATCGCCTCGAACTCGGCAGCCCAGCCCAGCGGCTCGGGGATCGGGTACGGCGAGCGGGAGAGCAGCAGCTCGCCCCGATCGGGAAATTCGCTGACCCCGATGACGGGCTGCAGCCGGAATGCGGTGCGGTTGCGCCGCTCGCCGGCCGTCCGCGCCCACCGATGGGGCAGCGACCGGTCGGCCAGCGCGGCGGCCACCCCGCCGGCCGCCTCGATCTGCTGGAACTCGGCCCAGCCGGCCGCGGCCAGCTCGGCGGTCAGTGCCTCCACGGCCGGGGCACCACCGACCGGGTCGAGCGCCGCACCGATGTGCGATTCGGCCAGCAGCAGGGTGGAGGTGTTCCGCGCGAGGCGCCGGCCGAGGTACTCCGGCACCCCCAGCGCGGCGTCGAACGGATGAACGGTGACCGCGGCGGCCCCGCCGACACCGGCCGAGAAGGCGGCCAGCGTGGTGCGCAGCAGATTCGTCCACGGGTCGTAGCGGGTCATCATCGGCCAGGAGGTCACCGCGTGCTGAGCCTGCCCGGCCGCGGCTGACGATGCTCCGGACAGCTCGGCCACCCGGTACCACAGCAGCCGGGCGGCCCGGAACTTCGCCATGGTCAGGAACTGGTCCGCGGTGGCGGCGTAGCGGAACTCCATCATCGACAGCGCCCGGTCGATCGGCACTCCGGCGCCGACGATCTCGCGCAGGTAGGCCACCCCCACGGCGACCCCGTAGCCGAGTTCTCCCACCTCCGCCGCTCCGGCCTCGTGAGCCACGGTGGCGTCGACCACGACGGCGCGGACGCCGGATCGCAGGGCCAGCTCGACGATCTCGGGCAGCTCCCCGGCCACCGGGGCGATGTCGGTCCGGACGGCTCGGCCGAGGGGATCTGCGCCGAGGTTGGTGGCCGGGTGGACGCCGTCGGTGCGCAGCAGCAGCTCGGACAGCGCCCACGCGGCCTCCAGGGTGGGCGCGTCGCCGGTCGCCTGGACGATCACCGGAGCCAGGTCGAGGTACACCTCGTCGAGTACCAGCGGCAGGTCGTCCACCCGGGTTCCATTGCCGCCCACCGTGATCCACAGGGAAGTGCCGCCGTTCGCCAGGTCGTCGATCGCCGACGCGGCCGCCCGGCGGGGATCCGGGTCGACCACCCGGGTGCGGACGTCCCAGTCCGCCGCCCGGAGCCGCGCCGCGGTTCCCCGTACGTACGGCGCGCACCCCGGGTCGGACACCACGGTCACCCCGGTGCCGAGCGCCGCCACCGTCACGCCATCGATCGTCGTACCGGCGAGCAGGTCCGGAACGGCCACGCCGGGCCGCGCCCGGCCGAGCTTGGTCAGCACCGCTCCGGCGGCCCGTTCCCAGTCCGTCGGTCCGGGCGGCTCGCCGGTCGCCAGCGCCAGGTGCCCCTGATCGTTCGACGCTGCTGGTTGCCCCCCGGCGGTCACGGGAGCTCCCAGGTGTGCACGGGCTCGTTGGAATGCATGCCCTGGGAGTACAGGCGCAGCATCTCGGTCAGCGCCCGGTCACGGTCCAAGCCCTTGGCCTGCAGGCGGTCCACCGTCTCGCTCTGCCACCAGGAGCCGTTGCGCCGCAGCTTGCAGCGCTCCTCGACGATGCCCAGGTAACGGTCGCGGGTGGCGACCGCAACGCCCCTGCGCGACAGGCCCTCGTCGGCCATCGGCAGCAGGTGGCGCAGCAGCAGTTCGTCCCAGCTCACCTCGCCGTACCCGGGCCAGTAGAACACCGCGTCCACCCCCTGGCGCGCGCCGGCGTCGAAGTTCGCCTCGGCCGCGGCGAACGACATCTGTGACCAGACCGGCCGGTCCTCGGAGCAGAGCATGTTGACAGCGCCGTAGTAGAAGGCCGCGTTGGCCAGTACGTCGACGACGGTCGGTCCGGCCGGCAGTACCCGGTTCTCCACCCGCACGTGGGGCACCCCGGCCACGACGTCGTAGACCGGCCGGTTCCACCGGTAGACGGTGCCGTTGTGCAGCCGCAGCTCCTGCAGCCGGGGCGCGACGCCTGACGCCAGCACCTCTTCGGGGTTCTCGTCGGTGGTCTCGGGCAGGAGCGCCGGGAAGTAGCGCACGTTCTCCTCGAACAGGTCGAAGATCGAGGTGATCCAGCGTTCGCCGAAGAAGACCGGCGGCCGGACACCCTGGTTGCGCAGCTCCGGGGACCGGGTATCGGTGGCCTGCAGGAACAATTCGGTTCTTGTCTCGGCCCACAGGCGCTTGCCGAACAGGAACGGCGAATTGGCACCGAGTGCGAGTTGCGGCCCGGCGAGGGTCTGCGCGGCGTTCCAGGTGGCGGCGAAATCGGCCGGCGCCACCTGCAGGTGCAATTGGACGGACGTGCAGGCCGACTCCGGAGCGATGGTGTCGGCGAACATCTGCAGGTGCTCGCGCCCGGCGATGTCCAGCTCGAGGTCCTCCCGGCGGTGCGCGAAGATCGCCTCGCTCAGCGCCGCGTACCGGGGATTGGCGCTCATCCAGTCGTCGTGGAAATGCTCGGGACGCAGCGTCGGCAGGATGCCGATCATGATGATTTCCGAGCCGGACTCGTTCGCCATGGCCTCGGCGTGCGTCAGCGACGCCCGGAGGCTGGTCTCCAGCTCGATCATCGAGTTGTCGGTCAACGGCCCGGGCGGGACGTTGAGCTCGATGTTGTACTGCCCCAACTCGGTCTGGTAGGCCGGGTCGGCGATCGCGGCCAGCACCACGGCGTTGGACATGTCCGGCTGCCAGTCGTCGTCGACCAGGTTCAACTCGATTTCCAGACCGGTCAGCGGGAGATCGAAGTCGAAGGCATGCTCGGCCAGCATTCGTTCGAACACGTCCAGGCAGCGCCTGACCTTCTGGCGGTACTGCTGCCGCTGCTCCCGGGTGAAGGAGCCGCTGGAGATGTCGTCGCCCATTTCTCGCTCCGCCGGTGTCGTGTCGTCGGTGTCCTGCCGCAGTGGTGCGACGCCGGGTCAAGCCAACCACACGGGTAATCTCCCCTTCGGAACACCACGGCGGCGTGCCCGGATCGCGCGCCGCGCGAGCGGGCGCCGACCGTGTGCGGCAGCCGGGGAAACAGCCTTCCCGGGCCGGCACCAGCGGAAGAACGGATCGGCACACCTGTGGGACGTCGAGCATGAGCGCGAAGAGCCATCGAACATGAGCGCGCCGGCGCATCTCCGCTCCTTTGCGACCCCGTCGGACGTCGGTGCCGGCCGGGGGCCGGCGTGGCTCGACGAGTACCTGAGGGCCGAGCTGCCGCAGCTCATCGCCATGCGACGCGACATCCACGCCCACCCCGAACTCGGGCACACCGAGTCCGCCACCTCCGCGCTCGTGCTGCGAAGGTTGGCTGCCGCCGGGATCCACGGCACGGTGCTGCCCAGCGGTACCGGGGTGTTCGCGGAGATCGGCACCGGGAACCGGCTCATCGCGCTGCGCGCGGACATCGACGC
>CAXSEW010000196.1:0-7465 GCA_964236185.1 uncultured Nakamurella sp.
GCCTCTGCAACGGACAGCGCGGCGCCGATCCCGGCCAGGACGCCGACGACCCACCGCTGCGCAGCTGCTCCCGTCCACTCGACGCCACCCGCGGGCCGGCCGAGTCGCACCAGCAGGTGCAGGCACGCACCGACTGCGACCAGCAGTAGCGGCCAGATCAGGTAGTACTGCTCCTCGACGCCCAGCGACCAGGTGTGCTGCAGCGGTGACGCGGTACCACCCTGCGCGAAGTAGTCGGTTCGAGCAGCGTAGAAACGCCAGTTCGCGACCCAAGCCAGCGCGGCCAGGGAGTCACCGCGCAGCCCGGCCACCGCGTCGTCCTGGAACAGCGCGCGAGCCAGTCCGACGACGACCACCAGCACCACCAGCGCCGGTAGCAGCCGGCGGGCGCGGCGGGTCCAGAAGCCGGCCAGATCGATCCGCCCGGTGCGATCGAGCTCGGCCAGCAACAGCGAGGTGATCAGGAATCCGCTGAGCACGAAGAAGATGTCGACGCCGATGAAGCCGCCGCTCCATCCGTCGACACCGCCGTGGTCGGCGAGGACGGCCACGATGGCCAGTGCCCGCACGCCGTCCAGCGCCGGCACGGTCCGTCCCGCCGCCGGGCCGCCGACCGGGGCCGAGGGTCTGCGTGCAATTCGTCTCACTGGCAAGTGCGCAGTCACGTCGCGGGTTCCACTTCCGGGTGAAGTAGGCACGACGATCCCATACCGGACGCCGCGCGGGCGGGATCTGAACAGGCGCCGATCGATGGGTCGCCGGATACTTGACGTCATTCGTCGACGACACCGCCCCACGGCCCGGACGCGATGCCGGCCGGCGGTGCCGTTTCCGCTCGCGGAAAGGGAATGCACCGTGGTCCACGTGTTGTCCATCGGAACGTCGAAAGGCCTGTTCCTCGCCACCAGCGAAGACGGGCGCCGGAGCTGGCACATCGGAGCGCCGCACTTCCCGATGACCGGGGTGTACGCCGTCGGTGTCGTCGACACCGGGAAAACACCTCGATTGCTGGTCGGAGCCAGCAGCTCGCACTTCGGGCCGAGTGTCGCCATCAGCGACGACCTCGGCGCGACGTGGCAGGAACCCGACGCCTCTCCGCTCGCCTTCCCCGAGTCCGCGGGCACGGCGTTGGAGCGGGTCTGGCAGTTCACCCCGAGCCCGACCGTTCCGGACGTCGTCTACGCCGGTACCCAGCCGTCGGCCCTGTTCCGTTCGGACGACGGCGGCGCGACGTTCCAGTTGATGTCCGGGCTCTGGGACCACCCGCACCGCCCTTCCTGGGGCGCCGGCTTCGGCGGGCAGGCCATCCACACCGTGCTGCCCCACCCCACTGACCCGGACCGCATCCTGGTGGCCATGTCGACCGGCGGCGTGTACCGCTCGGAGGACGCGGGCGCCAGCTGGAACCCGGCCAACAAGGGCATCAAGGCGTACTTCTTCCCCGACCCGTGGCCCGAGTACGGGCAGTGCGTGCACAAGGTCGCCCGGGACGCGGCGGACCCGGACCGGCTCTACGCGCAGAACCACCATGGCGTCTACCGGTCGGACGACGGCGGCGACAGCTGGAACAGCATCGCTGATGGTCTACCGACCGATTTCGGGTTCACCATGGTGGCGCACCCGTCGAAACCCGGCGTGCTGTACACGTTTCCGGTCGAATCCGACGGCCGCAGATATCCACCCGGCTACCGCTGCCGGGTCTACCGGTCGAGCGATGCCGGCGAGACCTGGGAGATGTTGTCGGCGGGACTCCCGCAGGGTGACTTCTACCCGGTCGTACTCCGTGACGCCATGTGCGTCGACGATGCGGAGCGGGCGGGCGTCTATTTCGGCACCCGCTCCGGCGAAGTGTTCGGCAGCGCCGACGAAGGCGACAGCTGGTCGCTGATCGCCGATCACCTGCCCGACGTGCTGAGCGTGCGATCCTTCTCCGCATGAGCACGGTCGACGTGGGTGCGCACGAGGGCGACGGGAGCACGACGCCGGTCGAGGTGACCGTGCTGGTTCCGGGTGTGCTGCGAGCAGACTGTTCCGGGGCGTCGAGCCTGCTGGTCACCTCGGAGCCGTCGCTCGGTGCTCTGCTGGATCAGCTGGCTGATCGATGGCCCCGACTGCACCGGCGCATCCGGGACGAGCAGGGCGCGATCCGCAGGTTCGTCAACGTCTACGTCGATGGTGAGGACTGCCGGGAGACAGGAATGCTGGCCACGCCGTTGAGCGACCGATCGCAGGTACAGGTGCTGCCCTCGGTCGCGGGTGGTTGACGGCTGCCTCACCAGTGCTGCGTCACCAGTGCTGCGGTCGGCCGGCCGCCCGCGCATGAAACAGCGGCCAACGGGGGAACTGCCAGATGGTTCGATTCCAGCAGAGCGGTTCCATTCCAGCAGAGGAGATGATTGATGAGCATCCATGCATTGACGAACCTGGCCTCCGGCCACTCGTTCGACATCGTGGTACCGGTCGGCGAAGACGTCGCCGGGGTGGCCAAGGCCTACCTGGTCGAGCACCGCGTCGACGAGGAAATCCAGGGCGGGTTCTTCGTGTCCGTGTTCCCGACCGGTCAGGAGCCGGCGCCGGTCACCGCGCAGCCACCGGCAAACCTGGACAGCTCGCCGACCGGTACGCCCTACGACACCCAGGCGGTCCCGGAGTAGTCGACGAGGCGCCGCGTCCTCGGTGGCCTGCTGGCGGGCCACCGAGGATGCAGTGCTCCGGGAGCACGCCGCGTCCGACGCCGGCGACATCTGCTGCATCGATGGCCGGCGCCGCCCGACAGCTTCGTCAGCTGGTAGCGGCGTTCGCCGCTTCGTACTGAGCCCGTACGTCGGCCGAAATGCGGCCGCGAGCCGCGACCTCGAAGCCGTTGTCGTTCGCCCAGCTACGGACGGCCGAGGTGATCTCGCTGCTCGAACGACCAGTGGAAGCCTTGGGCGACGATGCCGAGCGCTTGCTGCGGGTGGGACTGCTCACCCGGTCCGAGGCGATTCCGGACGTGCGCACCGGGCGAGCGGCCGCGGTGAAGTCGGCCAGGACCTTGCGCAGCGCCTTCGCGTTCTTGGCGTTGAGATCGATCTCGAAGTGCTGTCCGTCGATGCCGAATTGGATTGTCTCACTGCCCTTGGTGCCGTCGAGGTCGTCGACGAGGGCGACCGTCGTGTGCTGCGCCATTTGTTGGGTTCCTCACTATCGAAGCTGGTGGCTGTCCGGACCAGACTATCGGTAAAGGAGCGTCATTCGGCGCACGATGGCTGGACGAGGGAAATGGGGGCGCGGTGGAGTTGCGCACTCCGCTGTTGCGCCGATGGAATGCAGTTGTCCGATATCCATTGCGCAGCAACCTGATCGGAACATCGACTCCGGCACACCACCGACCCGGCGTTCCGTCGGCGGCAACCTGCGCCGGCCGCATTTTGGCCGGCCGACGTATCGGCGAGCGGTGAGCGGCGCCGCTCCACCGTCTTCGGTCGGATTTCCAGGATCCGAAAACCGGCTGGAGCGCCTGGTTCGCCGACTGCGCCCGCAGGATTGCCGAACGGTCAGGTGTTGATGCCCGTGCTTTCCACACCTTGCACGATGAATCGCTGCAGACCCAGGAACAGCAGCAGGATGGGCAGGATGGAGAACGTGGCCGCGATGAACAACTCGTGCAGGTTGATGGTCTGCGCGGTCAGGAATGTCGACAGCGCGATCTGCACCGTCCAGGAGTTCGCGTCCTGACCGATGACCAGCGGCCAGAGGAACGCGTTCCAGCTGCCGATGAAGGTGATGGTGGAGACGGCGGCGGTGAAGGCCAGCGAATTCGGTACGACGATGCGGAAGAACGTGCCGGGGTAGCCGAGTCCGTCGACCCGGCCGGCGTCCTCCAGCTCGCGGGGGAAATTGACGAAGTATTGCCGGAACAGGAAGACGATGAGCGCCTGGAACAACCCGGGCACGACCAGTCCCTGCAGCGACGACACCCATCCCAGGCTGGACACCAGCACGAAGGTGGGAACAAAGGTGACCGCAGACGGGATCAGCAATGTCGCGATGATGAATCCGAGGACGAGATTGGCACGCCGGAACGGAATGCGAGCCAGGCCGTAACCGGCGAGCGCCCCGATCAACACCGAACCGGCCGTCTGGATGACCGAGACCACCAGCGAGAGAAACATGCTGTGCAGCATCGGGACTGCCGGATCGCTGAACAATTCCGAGACGTTGCCCCACTGCACCGAGGTCGGCAGCAGCTTCCACCGGGGTGAGGTGATGTCGGCGTTCGTCGACAGGCCGTTGCGGACCAGCAGGTAGAAGGGGAAAAGGAAGAGCCCGGCACCCACTACCAGCACGAGGTAGCGCGCCGCAGACCCGGTCCGCTCGATCGGTGTTCGCATCCGCGCCCGGCGCGCCGGCTTGGCGGGTGCTGCGGTCTCGAGGTCGGTCATTCGTCGTTCCCCCGTCGGCCGATGCCGAGCAATCGGCCCTGCAGGACCGTGAAGATGGCGATCACCAGCGCCAGGATGATCGCCCCGGCGCTGCCGTGCCCGAAGTCCTGCCCGCGGCCGAGCGCGATGTAGTACAGGTAGACCAGCGGCGGTCGAGCGTAGGGCGGGTAATTGCCGTTGTTCGACAACAGGTTGTAGAACTCGTCGAACGACTGGAAGGCGTTCACCAGCAGCAGCACCAGAACCGCCACCGCGGAGGTGCGCAGTTGCGGAAAGGTGATGTAGCGGAACGTCTGCCATCCCGGCTTGGCGCCGTCGACCGCAGCCGCCTCGTACAGGATGGTGGGAATCCGCTGCAGCCCGGCGAGGAACAGGATCATGTAGAAGCCGAGTTGCAACCACAGCCGCAGGCTGACCAGCACCAGCCAGTACCAGGGCGGATGGGTCACCGACAGCCAGGACACCGGGTCGATGCCCAGTGCACGCAGAATGCTGTTGATCAACCCGAAACGGACGCCGGAGAAGATGGACATCTTCCAGATCAACGACGCGACGACGTACGAGCAGGCCGTCGGCAGGAAGAACACCGACCGGAAGAATGCCTTTGCAAACCGCGCCCGGTGCACCAGCAGCGCCAGACCCAGTGCGCCGGCGAATGTCGTCGGCACGATGAACAACGCGAACAGGATGAAGGTGCCCAAACTGGACAGGAATGCCGGGTCCGACAGCATGTCCGAGTAATTGCGCAGACCGACGAACACCGTCGGGGTGACGGTGTTCCGGGCGTCGAAGAAACTGAGGTAGACGCTCCACAGGATCGGCACGTAGACGAAGACGCCGAGGCCGACAACGAAGGGACCGACGAAGACCCAGAACCAGAGGTTGCGGTTCTGCGGCCCGGCCAACCGCCGGCCGACACTCCGGCGGTCCGGCGCGGCGGTGGCCGTGGACAGGGATCCGCCGGTTATTTCTGCACCCGGGCCACTTCGGCCGTCACCGTCTTCTGCACCTTGGTGAGTTCGGCGCTCGCGCCGGCCCCGTTCTTGATGATGTTGTTGAGCGCGTCGCTGTAGGCGGTTGCCGATGCGGAAGTCCACAGCAGCGGCGTCTGCGCCTTGCCGTACTTCTGGGTGATGGTGACCGCGTCCGCCGCCACCCCGGACTTCAACTTGTCGGCCTTGGCCGCCACGCTCTTGCGGGCCGGGATGTGGAACCCGTAGCTCTGGGCGAAATCCAGCTGATCGGCGGTGTTGTCGACCCAGAGGTACTTGACGAATGCCTTGGCCGCGTCGGGGTTCTTCGACTTGGCGCTGACCGCCGAGCCGTAGGCGCCGATCGGTACGGCCGGCGCGCCGACCGACGAGCTGAACTTCGGCCAGGGCAGCACGCCGAAGTCGTCGCCGAGTTCCTTCTGCAGCACCGGCAGGGTCCACAAGCCGGTCCACTGCATCGCGGTGAGGCCCTGGGTCAGCGCCGACGGGTCGGACCAGTCGGCGGGAGCTCCCAGCAGCAGCGAGCCGCTCCCGAACAGCTCGTGCAGGCCGGTGAGTGCCTTCGCCAGGTTCGGATCGGTGAAGTTCGGCTTGCCGGAGGGCAGGTAGTCCGAACCGACGGACCAGATCGCCGGTCCGCCCATCACGCCGGCGCCGCCGTCGTTGCCCAGGAACAAACCCTTGACATCGGAATTCGTCAGCTTCTTCGCCGCGGCGGTCAATTCGTCGAAGGTGGTCGGCGGCGTGACACCGGCCTTGCTCAGCATGCTCTTGCGGTAGACGAGCAACTGCATGTCGATGACCTGCGGAACCGCATACAGCTTGCCCTTGTAGGTCATCCGCTGCACCAGCGACTCGGTGAAATCGCCGGCGGCACTGCCGAGGATGCCCTCCAGCGGAACCACCTGGCCGCCCTGGATCTGGTCGATGTTCGGGCCGTTCCCGGCCTCGAAGACGTCGGGGCCGGCATTGGTGAGCAACGACGAGGCGACCTTGGTGTCGTAGTCACCGGGCACCCACTGCACGCTCACCTTGGCACCGGTGTAGCCGGCGGCATACTTCTCCACTGCCTGCTGCGTCCCGGCCTCGCCGTACTGGTGGTACCACTGCGCCAGCGCGACGTTGCCGGTCGAACCGCCGGCAGTGCCGGCCCCGCCGCTGGCGCTGGCGGTGGCACTCGCGCTGCCGGTCGCGGCGGACGAGGAGCTTGCCGCTCCCGAGGCAGTGGCGGAGGGCGCGCTGGTGGTGGCCGCGGACGAGGAGGAGGCATCGGTCCGGCCGGTGTTCGATCCGCACGAGGCCAGCGCGGCGGTGGCCAGTGCGCCGCCGGTCAGGGACAGGAACGTGCGGCGGTCCAGCCGCCCGGCGGCGGGAAGGTGGGGCTTGTTGATCACGGAGTCTCCAGGAGGCGTCGATGCCGAACTGCTGTCAGCTGAAACCAAGAACGCCCGCAAGCCTATTCGCTCGCTGCCGTTGACCACCAGGGACGCAGCGGCACCCCGGAGTGACCGCGATCCCCCGGCCGGATCGCCAGCACCTGGTGGAGCTGGATCTGGTTGCGCTCGAAACTCAGCCTGGAGGCGGCCATGTAGAGGCCCCATACCTTGGCCGTTGCCTCGCCCACCTCGGCGACGCAGGCGTCCCAGTTCGCCTGCAGGTTCGCGCACCAGTCCCGCAGGGTGAGGGCGTAGTGCTCGCGGAGGTTCTCGGAATGCCGGACCTCCAGCCCGCTGTCCTGGATGGCCGAGATGATCCGGCCCGACCCGGTCAATTCGCCGTCCGGAAATACATAGCGATCGATGAATGGTTCGGTCCGGAACGGCGGATTGTTCTCGGGTCGGGTGATGCCGTGGTTGAGCAGCAGGCCCCCGGGCCGCAGGCGCGAACCCAGGAACGAGAAGTACGCAGGGTAGTTCGCGACGCCCACGTGCTCGATCAGGCCGATCGAGGAAATGGCGTCGAACTCGGCTTCTTCCACATCGCGGTAGTCCTGGCATCGCACCTCGGCCAGGTCCTGCAGGCCCTCGGCCCGGATGGCCCGCTGTGCCC
>CAXSEW010000197.1:0-923 GCA_964236185.1 uncultured Nakamurella sp.
CGTCGACCCACGGCGTCTTCGAGGACACCATCACCGACCTCGCCGCGCTGGTGCACAGCGCAGGCGGCCAGGTCTACGTCGACGGCGCGAACCTCAACGCGCTCGTCGGACTGGCCCGGCCCGGTGAGTTCGGCGGCGACGTGTCGCACCTGAACCTGCACAAGACCTTCTGCATCCCGCACGGCGGCGGTGGGCCCGGTGTCGGGCCGGTCGCCGTGGCCGCGCACCTGGCGCCGTTCCTGCCCAGCCACCCGCTCGGCCTGGACCTGCCCGGCACCTTCGGCTCGGTCGGCGCCATCGCCGCCGCGCCGTGGGGTTCCGCGTCGATCCTGCCGATCTCCTGGGCGTACATCCGGATGATGGGCGCCCAGGGGCTGCGCCGCGCGACGCTCACCGCCATCGCATCGGCCAACTACATCGCCCGGCGGTTGGACGAGCACTTCCCGGTGCTCTACACCGACGCCGGTGGGTTCGTCGCCCACGAGTGCATCCTGGATCTACGGCCGATCACCGCCGCCACCGGCGTGACCGTGGATGACGTGGCAAAGCGGTTGGCGGACTACGGATTCCACTCACCGACGATGTCGTTCCCGGTGGCCGGAACGTTGATGGTCGAGCCGACCGAGAGCGAGGACCTGGCCGAGATCAACCGATTCTGCGACGCGATGATCGCGATCAAGGGTGAGATCGACCAGGTCGGGGCGGGGGTGTGGCCGGCGACGGACAACCCGTTGCGCGGCGCCCCGCACACCGCGCAGTCCCTGGTGGGGGACTGGGAGCACCCGTACTCCCGGACGCAAGCAGTGTTCCCGGCCGGCGTTGTTCCCGCCCACAAGTACTTCCCGCCGGTGGGCCGGATCGACGGTGCCTTCGGCGACCGGAACCTGGTTTGCTCCTGCCCGGCTGTCGAGGCGTACGCGTAG
>CAXSEW010000197.1:1023-7463 GCA_964236185.1 uncultured Nakamurella sp.
TAAGGCCGTCCACGGCCGCACGGAGCGCGGAGCCGAGAAGTGTCACCGAGGCGTACGCGTAGTAAGGCCGTCCACGGCCGCACGGAGCGCGGAGCCGAGAAGTGTCACCGAGGCGTATGCGTAGTAAGGCCGTCCACGGCCGCATGGAGCGCGGAGCCGAGAAGTGTCACCGAGGCGTACGTGTAGCGAGGGACGAGCGGAGCGCGGAGCCGAGAGATATCACCGAGGCGTATGCGTAGCGAGGAACGAGCGGAGCGCGGAGCCGAGAAGATGTGACCGAGGCTTACGCGTAACCAGCCCAGCTGGCGCACGTTCTACGAGCTGAGAACGAGCAGCACCGGTTCCAGTTCGGTCAGCCTGTTGACGGGGGTGAACGTGCCCCTGCCGGCGCTGGCGATCTCTGTCAGCGCCTGCTCGTTCACGCTGGTGGACAGCCCGATGATGTCCAGCGTGAGGCCGGGGTGCTGAGCGACCAGGGCGGCGACCGTCGCCTTGATCGAGTCCCGGGACAGCCCGGGGGTGGAGTCCGACCCGTCGGTGAGCACGATCACGCGGTGCACGCCGCCCGGGACGGCGTCGTCGGCTGCATCGGTGAAGGCTGTCCGGATGGCGCCGTAGGTGTAGCTGTTGCCACTCGGCGTCAGTTGGTTCAGTGCGGCGACGATCGCTGCGGACCGCGGGCTGCCGTTGACCGACTGGTCCAGTGGACCCAGCGGAATTGGTTCGCTGGTGCTGGTCGCGAACGACCACAGCCCGACCGGGCTGCGCTGGCGCTTCTGCACCACCGTGCTGATGGCCGACTTGACCCAGGTCAATCGCTGGGCGCCGTTGTTCGTCGTGCTCATCGATCCGGACGTGTCGACCAGGAATGTGATGGCCGGCCCGGCGACGACAGCTCTACTGGTCGGAGCCACCGAGGTGGTGGTCGTGCGCGCGGTCGTGGTGATGGGCGCCGTCGTGCTGGCGGTGGTGCTGCTGCCGGACACCGGCGCCGGCTCGGTAGTGCTGGTGCTGGTCGATCCGCCGGTTGTCCCCGGGGAAGCCGATGCTGCCGGGGCGCTCGAGCCAGCCCCCTTCCAGGCGGCGGTCAGTACGGTGCTCACGGTCGTGTCGGCATCGGGCAACGTGGTCACCGGGGTACGCAGATCGACCCCGACGGCCGGTGCCGGCGCGCTCGAGGTCCGCAGGTGCGCAGCCGTCAGGATCTTCGTACCCGCTGCGTCAGCGAGGAAGCCGTCGAACGCTGCCGCAGCGTCGGACATTGCGCTGGTCACCCAGGTGGCCGTCAGCGGTATCGGTATCAGCTCGTCGCCGGCGGTCGGCCCGGTCGGGTAGACCGCGGTCAGCGACGTGCCCTTGGCGGCGTTGAAGGTGGCGAGTGCGGACTCCATCACCGGCACGGCCCTGTACCGGCTCTTCCCACCAGCCAGTTCGGTGAGTGCGAGATCGGTGGATGCCGGCACCGTCGACGAGCCCGGCTTCAATGCGGCAAGCGCCGGGCCGGCAGTGGAGACGGCGGCGGTATCGATGGACGCGCCTGCGGCTGGCGTGCGAGAAGCCCCGCGTACCAACGACTGCAGGGCCGCGGCGGCGGCGCGGTCGGTCACCGGATCGCCGATTCCGAGGGTCGTTCCACCGGCCCCGGCGGCCAGCGACGCCCATGACACGGGCTCCTCGCCCAGGGCCGCCCGGACGGCAAGCACCACCGGTGAACTGGCCAGTCCCTGGGTCGGGTGGCCCGCCGTCATGGCCGGATTCGAGGCATCGAGGGCGGCCACGTCAGCAGTCGAGTCGGCGATCCAGAGTCCGGGCGGCGAGGTGCGCTGACCCCGCCAGCCACCCGCCAGAGCGGTGACCGCGGCCGGACCCGGAACCGTTGTCACCGAGACGGATACACAGGTGGACCTGGCCTGCGGCTTGGTGGCATTGAAGGCCTGCGCTGCCTGCTGGACCGCTGGCGCGGCTCCCGGAGCCGCGACGACCCGCAGCACCGTGGTGCCGCTGCACGCGGCGGTGTTCTTGTCGTCCTTGGTGAACTGGATGTAGCCGACAGTGGCGACGACGAGCAGCAGCACGACGACCCCGACGACGATCGGCCAGGCGGCCAGGCTGCGTCGGCGTTCGGCGCTCGCATGGCGACCCATCAGGCAATTTCCTCGATCTCTCGTCGGCGTGGCGGAGCACCGGCCAACGGAGGCGGTCGATCCTCCGTCATCGTCGCGACGAGCGCCGTGGCCGGTCGGCAGCAACCCACTGTAACCACCGCGGGAAGCCGTGCCGTGCGACCCGGCGGTGGTGGGACCGCGCCGGTTACCGCGCACGGGGACGACGACAGTCGTTCACCCCGACGTCGTTCGGGGTACAGATCGGGAATCCCCCGGTATTTTGATCTCGGCAGGGGCCGACGGTGGAAGGTGGCAGCATCACCTGACACCATGGTGAACACCACGGTGGCCGTCGCCGGCCGACCAGCGATGAGCAACGCGAGAGGATTCCAGCGATGGCTAACCCATTCATCAAGGGGTGGAAGTACCTGATGGCCCTGTTCTCGTCCAAGGTGGACGAGTACGCCGACCCGAAGGTGCAGATCCAGCAGGCGATCGAGGATGCGCAGCGTCAGCACGCTGCCCTCTCCCAGCAGGCGGCCGCCGTCATCGGCAACCAGCGCCAGCTGGAGATGAAGCTGACCCGCCAGATGGGCGATGTCGAGCGGCTGCAGTCGTCGGCGCGCCAGGCGCTGGTGCTGGCCGACGAAGCCCGCGCCAAGGGCGACACGGCCAAGGCTGCGCAGTACGAGCAGACGGCACAGGCGTTCGCGACGCAGCTGGTGGCCGGCGAGCAGCAGATGGAAGACCTGAAGACGATGCACGACCAGGCCCTGCAGTCCGCCGAGCAGGCCAAGAAGGCCGTCGAGAACAACGCGATGGCGCTGCAGACCAAGATCGCCGAGCGGACCAAGCTGCTCTCGCAGCTGGAGCAGGCGAAGATGCAGGAGCAGGTGTCCGCCTCGTTGCAGTCGATGTCGTCGCTGACCGCCCCGGGTAACACCCCGTCCCTGGACGAGGTGCGCGACAAGATCGAGAAGCGCTACGCCAACGCGCTGGGCTCTGCCGAACTGAGCCAGAACTCGGTCGAGGGACGAATGCTCGAGGTGCAGAAGTCGACCCTGGACATGGCGGGTGCGTCCCGGCTCGACCAGTTGCGGTCGCAGCTGCACCCGGAGCTGTCCGGCCAGCAGGCCAGGGCGATCGACCAGGCGACCACCGGCGCTCCGGCGAGCCCTGGGATTGATATCAACAAGCAAGGCTGATGCGCGCGAAACCGGTAGCGAAGGCCCTGCGGAACTCCGTTCTGAAGGGGGCTGCCGGCAACCGGCCGGCTGCGGCGATGGCCCGCGGCGTGGAGGCGGCCAGCGTCGTGGGCGCCAGCGCGTCCGAGTTCCTCCGGGTGCGCAGGGATCCTGCCGAGGTGGCGCACCGCCGGCGCCAGGCCGCCGTGCGTCGCAGGAACATCTGGGGCGCCGGGGTGGCCATCGGCGCGGCCAGCGGGGCCGCTGAGACGGTCGGTGCCGTTCACGCCGGACTGACGGCGTCGACGATGTTCACCCTGGTCCTGGTGCTGGCGCTGTTGATCTGGTGCACGACCGGGTTGATCCGGTCGGTCGCCCTGTTGCGGGCCCGGAGCAGGGCCGTTGCGCTGATCCCCCCGCCACAGCCGGCCCGGCGTCCGGTCGCCGGACCTATCCGGGCGCAGATCGCCCGGCTGGACGCATTCTCCGACGGCCTGCGTCAACTGGTGTCGATGCTGCCCCGGGACAGCGACGTGCCGTCGGTGCCGATTCGTCGCGACGTGGTCGGTGCCGCCGACAGTGCGGAACAACTGCTGCGGCAGCAGGCCCTGGAATACACCGGCATCCGCAAGACTGCGGCCGGTGCTCCGCCCGATGCCGTGCCGGCGCTGTCGCGGACTGCGGATGCGCTGGCCGAACGGATCAACGCGGGGGTCGAGCAGTACGGGAGGCTGGTGGCGGCGGCGACCGCGACGGTGGCGGCGTCCTCGGAGTTGACGGCGGCAGCCACCGGTCTGGACGGACCCACCGAGCGGCTCGAGGCCCTGACGATCGGCATGCGGGAGATCGCGCTGTACGCCCGCCCAGGCGGCCCGGACACGTCGGCCGGCTGACTCCTGCCGAAGTGTCGGGCTGGAGCGGGCGGCAGGGGACGAGCGCGAGGAGACATAACCACAGTGGATGTGCTGGGCATCGACTTCGGCACGTCCAACACGGTGGCGGTGCTCGCCGGTCCCGGGCGCCCGCCGCGGGTGCTGGGCATCGACGGGTCAGGCTGGATGCCGTCCTGCGTCTACATCGACGACGACGGCACCCTTGCGGTCGGCCGGGACGCGGAGCGCAAGGCCAGGCTGTCCCCAGAGCGCTACGAGGCCAATCCGAAGCGCCGGATCGATGACGGCGAGATTCTGCTGGGCGTCCGGGTCGTGTCAGTCGTCGACGCGATTGCCGCCGTACTGCACCGGGTGATCGACGAAGCCCGGCGGCAGCTCAACGGCCGGTCGCCCGATCAGATCAATCTGACGCACCCGGCCGAGTGGGGCCCGTCCCGGCGCAACGTGCTGATGACCTCAGCCCGGGCGGCCGGTCTTGGACCGGC
Organism: uncultured Nakamurella sp.; assembly: GCA_964236185.1. GTDB lineage: Bacteria > Actinomycetota > Actinomycetes > Mycobacteriales > Nakamurellaceae > Nakamurella. Next base: position 5,691 of record CAXSEW010000197.1, read on the forward strand.
CGTCACGCTGCTCCCGGAGCCGGTCGCCGCCGCGGCGCACTTCTGGGCCCTGCCGGACAAGCAACTCACCCCCGGCTCCAGTCTCGCGGTCTACGACCTCGGCGGCGGAACGTTCGACTGCGCGGTGGTCGGGTCCACGCCCAGCGGCTTCCTCGTCCTCGCCGAAGCGGGCCTGGCGACCGTCGGTGGCGTCGACTTCGACCAGGCCGTGATCGACCACGTCGGGCGGACCGTGTCGGGTCAGGATCCGGCCAGGTGGCAGGCATTGGTGCGGCCGCGCAACGCCGCCGATCGCCGCGGGGCCCGCGCGCTGCGGGAGGACGTCCGAGCCGCCAAGGAGACGTTGTCCCGCTACGCGCAGACCGACCTGTCGCTGCCGGACCCGTTCGACGACGCGCTGCTGACCCGCCGCGAGTTCGAAGGTCTGATCAGGCCGGTGCTGGCCCAGACGGTGGAGCTGCTGGCCGACACCATCGCCAGGGCCGGGTTCGCCGCCGGCCAGCTGGGCGGGATCTATCTCGTCGGTGGATCGAGCCGCATACCGCTGGTGGCCGCCATGATCGGTGAGCAGCTCGGCGTCGTGCCGACCACGCTGGACCAACCGGAAACCGCCGTCGCGATGGGTGCCGCACTGATGCCAGTCCTGTCCCGGCAGCAGGGGCGAACGGATATCGGTGGCGATGGTGCCGGGCAGCCGCAGGCAGCGGGATTCCCGTCGGTGGCCGCTGGTGCGGCGGTGGCCGGCGGTCCCGCGGTGGCCGGCGGTCCCGCGATGGCGGCCGGTCCCGCGATGGCGGCCGGGCCCGCGATGACTGCCGGGCCCGCCGCAACCGGGCGGCCGCGGCGCTTCCGGCTGCTGCTCGCCGCGGCTGCGATCGCCGTGCTGGTGATCGCTGCAGTCCTGGTGATCGTGGCCAGGTCCGGCACCGGCGCGGGCCCGACCGACATCGCCGGTAGGTCGGCCGGCTCCGCGTCCAGCGCCGCACCGTCGCCCACCGCCAACCCTTCGACGTCGCCTTCGTCGCGCAGCAATGACAGCTCCAGCGCCGCGAGTGCGGGCACCTCCGCTACTTCGGTATCCCGCACATCGGTGTCCCGGACCTCGACTTCCCAGACGTCGACCGGCCGGACCTCGACCGGCCGGACCTCGACCGGCCGCACCTCGACCGGCCAGACGCCGACGACGGCGGCAGGATGCGCTGATCCCAACGCGACCACCGGGCTGACCGGGTGCATGAAGCAGGTCATCGGGCAGCTGGCCGCCCAGAGCTGCTCGAAGAATCCCTCCGCCATCGGGCTCGACGCCTCCGCTCTGACGAAACTCCAGACACTCACCTCGGCCTTCTCCACCTGCATCGACAGCAGCAAGGGTTTCGCGGCCGTCATCTTCCAGACCAACGACACCGTCGGGCGGGACGCGCTGGGACAGGCGGTACGTCTGCAATTCACCGCGACCCGAAAGGGCGGCTGGACGGACGCCGGCCGGTCGGGGCAGTACTCGGTCTGTCAGACGACGACGGGCATCTCGCTGCTGGAATGGGAGGACGCCGACCTGCCGATCGTGGCCTTCATCGGTGCGACCAAGGGTGCCAGCTCGGATGAGATGGTCGACTACTGGAAGTCAGCGCTCGCGGCCACCCTCACCGGCTGATGTCGCGGCTCGGCGCCGGCCGGCGCCGGTAACATCGAGGTCCATGCGTCACAACGAGTTCCGTGCACTGATGACGGCCCACTTCGGATCGCACCGCGCGTCCTCGGTGGCGGCCGACCACG
>CAXSEW010000198.1:0-7421 GCA_964236185.1 uncultured Nakamurella sp.
CAGCGTCAACAGGGCCTCGCGGACCGGACTGGTGGACACGCCCAGATCCGCGGCGATCGCCGCCGCCGAATACAGCCGCCCCTCGACCAGGTCACCGGTGATGAGATTCTTCCGGAGGACGGCCAGCACCTTTTCCTTCAGCGTGAGCTGCTCGATCGGCTCGCCGAAACTGTGCACCGACATCGGTCGGTCAGCCGCGACGGGCATCGGCCCGGGTCGATCGGGTCACCGATACCCCTTGGCCAGCGCCGTTTCGGTGTCCTTGACTATCTGGGCGATGGCATCGGGCGACATCGGCGACCGCGGCGGCCGGCACGCCCCACCCCTGCGTCCGGCGACGTCCATCGACAGCTTGATGGCCTGGACGAACTCGTGCCGGGAGTCCCAGCGCAGCAACGGATGCAGGTCGCGGTAGATCGGCAGTGCGGCGGCCCAGTCGAGCGGGTCGGTCGACGTCGCCAACTCGTAGAGCCGCAGGGTGTCCTTGGGCAGGGCGTTCGGGTAGCCGGCCACCCAGCCCACCGCGCCGGCGACACCGAGTTCCAGCAGCACATCGTCCGCGCCCACGATGAGATCGAGATCGGGTGCGAGCTCACGGATCTGGTAGGCCCGGCGAACGTCACCGGTGAACTCCTTGACAGCGACGATCAGGCCTTCGGCGTACAACCGCGCCAACAGTTCGGGTACCAGGTCCACCTTGGTGTCGAACGGATTGTTGTACGCCACCACCGGCAGGCCGACCGCGGCGATCGCCCGGTAGTGGTCGACGACGGCATCGTCGCCGGCCCGGTAGACGTTCGGCGGCAGCGCGAGCACCGACTGGGCGCCGGCCTCCGCGGCCTGCTCGGTCCACCGCACGGACTGGTGGCTGGAGTATCCGGCGACCCCGGGCATCACCGAGAAGCCCTGCGGCGCTGCGTCGATGGCCGTGTTGACCACCAGTGCCCGCTCGGCGTCGGACAGCGTCTGGTACTCGCCCAGGGAACCGTTGGCGGTCACGCCGTGCAGTCCGTTCTCGGCGAGCCAGCGCACGTGCTCGGCATAGGCGTCGTAGTCGACGGACATGTCATCGTGGAAGGGCAGCGCTGCGGCCACGTGCACGCCCCGCCAGATCGGATGCTGTGCTGTCATGTGCTCGCTCGCGAGAAGGTGGGGCGTCGTTCAGTAATACGTAACATATTACTCGCCACCCGCGCAAGACGCGCGCCGTCCGCGGTCCTCAGGCGGGTACGGGCTCGGCGAGCTGCTTGAGCAGCTTGGCCACCTGCCCCGGCACGTCGCCAGCGACGAGCAGCTCGGTGCGGCCGTCGGCCAGCGCGGACAGCGACAGCACCACCTGGTAACGGCTCTTGGAGAACAGGAACGCCAGCCAGCTGAGCGGCAGGAGGAACAGCGACCGGGATTCCTTGAGCAGAATCCACTCGGTCCCCGGTTCGCCGACGCTGTTGGCGGTGGCGGTCTCGGCCTGCAGCTTGTATCCGGCGCGGCGCAGGGTGTCGAGCAACGACCCGCTGACCCAGGTTCGCACCGACTCCAGCGAACGTCCACTGCGCCAGGCGATGTTGACGGTACGCAACATTGTGCTCTACCCCTCGCTATCGATCCGCGGTCGGTCGACGGTGCCGATCGACAGCTACCCATTTCCCTCGCCGAGACCCGAGCGGGACCCCGACATCATCAGAGCACACCGATGACCGTCTGTCGCCCTGTCACCGCCACCTGGGAGCCGTGGTCGACCGGCACGCGGCTTCGATATTCCTCCGCAGGCCCGGTGCGGTACAAGTGGAGCATGGCCTCTCCGCAGCAGAACCCTACCGAATCCGACGTCGTGACGATCGTCGGTGCGGGCCTGGCCGGCGCCGCCTGCGCCGCCGGACTGGTGGCCGCCGGCATCGGGGTCCGACTGGTCGAGCGCGGCCGCGCGCCGGGCGGCCGGATGGCGTCGCCGCTACTGCACGGCCGCCGGGTGGACATCGGTGCCGGCTATTTCACCGTCCGCGACAGCGGCTTCCAGGCCGTCGTCGACCGGTGGCGATCGGCCGGCTTGGCCAGGCCGTGGACGGACACGTTCTCCGTCCTCGAGCTCGGCCAGGACACCCGGCGCACCACCGGACCGATGCGGTGGTCCACGCCCGAGGGTCTGCGGTCGCTGGTCCGCCGCGTTCTCGGCGACATTCCGATCGAGACCGGCACGGAACTGTCGGAGACGACCGGGCTACCCGCTGGTCCGGTGGTACTGGCCATGCCCGACCCGCAGGCCGCACGCCTGGCGCCGGTGCCCGAAGCGGTCGACTACGACCCGGTGATCACGCTGGTCGCCGGTTTCGACGAGCGGATCTGGTCGCTACCGGACGCCGCTTTCGTGCACGACCACCCGGATGTCGATTTCCTCGCCGACGACGGCGCCCGGCGCGGCGACGGCGCCCCGGTGCTGGTGGTGCACAGCACCAGCGAGCTGGCCCGTCCGCACCTGTCGGAGCCCGGCGACGCCCAGCCGCAGCTGGTCGCCGGACTGCGCGAGCTGCTGGGACTGCCCGAGCCGACATGGACGCAGGTGCACCGGTGGACCTTCGCCAAGCCAGGCAGCGCCCACGACTCGACCTTCGGGCTCATCGACCTCGACGGCCGCCAGGTCGGCTTCGCCGGTGATCAGTGGTGCCCGCACGGGTCCCCCCGGGTGGAGAGCGCCTGGCGGTCGGGCACCGACCTGGCCGCCGCGCTGGCCGCCACCCGATCCTGACCTCCCGGGCGCTGCCGGGCGACCGCGACGGCCCGTCGGCACCGGGGCCCGCTGGTAACATCTGCTCCGACGAGCTGGCGGTAGTGGTGGGACCGAGACGCTGATGGGGCTGACGTGGGGCTGAGAGAACGGGCAACCTTGGCCTACAACAACGTCATCAACGGCAATACCCCGGAGACCGAGCGTCTGCTGGCCGACTCCGTCAACCTGCTGCGCCAGCGGCTGCGCGCCTGGCAGAAGTTGATGGGCGTCGTCGGGCAGGAGCCGCAGTTCGAAGTGCTGGACCGGGTGTTCCTGATCCAGCCCCGGCAGCGCACCGAGATCGAGATCTCGATCTACCTGCACATCGACGACGTGCCCTTCATCGGCACCTACACCTCTGTCGGCAACCAGCTGACCATCTGCGTCGAAGGATCCCAGGAGTCGATCGAATCGCTGCTCGACCTGGGTCGGGTACTCAGCGAGGCCGAGGTGCCGGTTACTTCGTGAAGATGTAGCCCTGGTAGCCGCCGCCGTTGCGCAGCGAGACCAGACCGGGGATGTTGTGGATCGAGCCGTAGGTCGAAATGGCGTAGTGCATTCCGGCGTAGATGTTGGCTGCCGGGTCGTACAGGTTCGACGGCAACGAGGGCGACCGGTAGTAGTCGAACGTCGGCTGGATCACCTGCACCAGGCCTTTCGAGGGATGCCCGGCCTGCGCGTTGCTGTCCCAGAGATTCACCGCGTTCGGGTCGCCGCTGGACTCGTACTTGATGACAATGTCGACGTCCGAGACGTTGCTGGCAGACTGCGCCACGCCGAGCATGCCGAGCACGCACAGCACCACCGGGTCCCAGCGGGTGACCGAGGTTCCGGAGGGGTCAGCAGGAACCAGATTGCACGGCTGGGAGTCGCTGCTGATGTAGTAACCGACGATGTCGGCGACGACATCCGTTGACCCGCCGCCGTTGTAGAGGCGGACGTAGCCGTCGGTACCGACTGGAACGGTGACCAGCGCTGCCGTCGTCTGCCGCGAGCCGAAGTTGAGGTTCGAGGTGTTCGGACGGGTCGTGTTGTTGGCATATGCGGTCAGGAAGCCGCCTGACGTCGGCGTTGCCACGGTCAGGTTCATCACCACCGCCGAGACACCGAAAGCGGGTATTCCGGCCGCCCCCATCACCCGCAGCGGCATCGACGTGTCGCCGATCAGCACGCCGGACGAGCCGATGCCCATGCGGGTGTCCAGTATCCGCTGCTGGCTGACCGATCGGAACGCGCCCTGCGCGGTCGGTGTCCCGGCCAGGTAATAGCCCAGAACATCGACCAGGACGTCGACCGAGCCGCCGCTCGCGTTGAAGATGCTGATGCGCCCGTCGGCACCGACCGGCACCACGGCCAGGTTAGCGACGTTCTGGCCGGCGGCGAAGTTGACGCTCGAGGCCGCCGGCCGAACGGTGCCGTTGGCCGAGGCCGTCAGGAAACCTGCAGCAGCAGAACGGGTTGCGGTCAGGTTGACCACCACCGACCCGACCCCGCTGGTCGGCACACCGCCCGCCCCGGTCACCGTGACGGCAATCGAGGCGCGGGAGGGCACGGCGGCCGGAATGGCACCCAACCTGGTGTCCAGCAACCGTTGCACCGTCAGCGACCGGAAAGAACCGGCGACGGACGGGGTTCCACCCGTGAAGTAACCGGCGACATCGGCGAGCATGTCCACCGTGCTGCCGGCTCCGTTGAACAAGCGGATGTTCCCGTTGGCACCCACCGGGACGATCACCATGTTCGCCACGTTCTGGCCCGTCACGAAGTTGAGGTTGGAGCCGATCGGCCGGGACGCGCCGTCGGGATAGACGGTCAGATAGCCCGATCCGGCGGGACGGGTTGCCGTCACAGTGAGCGCCACCGCCGCAACGTTCGTGGCGGGCACGCCGGATACACCCACCACATGCAGCACAACGGTGCCGTGCGGCCCGACCGGACCGGCTGCGCCCAACCGGATCCGGGTGTCCAGCAGACGGGCCGGAGTGAGCCGGGCGAAGGTTCCGGCCGTCGGTACTGCGGCTACCACCGCCGCCGCCGGGGCACTGTGCACCGACGCGGCGGACACGGTGGTCGCGGGCAGCAATGCCAGCGTCAACGCCGCCACCACCGATACAGACATCGGGGAAATGAAGGAAAATCTACGCACAGTGGCTCTCCGGCCTGCGGGGTCGAGATGATCGACGACGTCTCATTCACTCGGCGGCGCCGGCTCATGACGGCATTCTTCTCCGCCGTTGTCGACCGGGCCGACACCGGAAACGCCTGCTGCGGAGGAAGAACCGGTTGTGTACCGGGCTGCGCAGTCGTTATCGGGAATGAATACGCAGTGTATTTCACCGACGCGCTAATGGCTTCGAATCAAATATCTTCGATATTTCGCCAAAAATAACCGTCAGTCACCAATCTCGCGAAGCCCGCGGCGCACGGCGGTCCCGATGACCCATCCAGGGCAGGACAGCACGCAGGCAGCGCAGCACAGCGCAGCTGACCGGCGGTGGCGGCGGGTCGACTCCGGCCGGTAGTTCATTCCAATGCGCGGGCGCGCCTCACCAAACTGCGCCCGAAGGGGTTGCCGCCGGGCTGCGGCTGTGCGCGTCCGGCCACTCGGCCAGTACCGCCTGCACGTCCAGGTCGATCCGCAGGGAGCTGCCGACCAACGACGTCCCGCCCGGACGGCTCATGTTCCCATTCATCCTGAAGTCGCGGCGGTCGAGCTGGGTGGACGCCACGAAGGCTGCCCTGGTGCCACCCCACGGATCGGGACCGCCGCCCGCGGACGACATGTCGAGGGCGACGGCGACGGCGTGCTCGATGTTGCCGATGGTCAGCACGCCGTCGACCCACCTCCACCAGCGTGGCTACGCAGCGGGTTGACCTGGTCGAGCCGGTGGATCGGTCACTCGCTGTGGGATGTGTCAGGCACAACGGGTATGACCGACTCCGGCTGATAGTTCGATACCCGGGACGGCGTGGTCATGTGACAGGTCAGCCGGTGCACGTCGGACCGGGTGATCCGCACCTCGATATCGGCCGTCCGGTCTCCGTCGGCCCGCTGCTGCTGCAGTCGGACGGTGACCACCCCCTCGATGCGCGGCCCAACGGTCAGCATGCGGTAGGACGACACCGGGCCACCCCACCGCGCGTGGGCGCCGGCCAGGGCAGCCTGGACTTCGGGCGCCAGCCCGATCTTCCCCCGCAGCGGTTGGCTCAAGACCTCACCGCTGTCGGTGGCTGCCACCAGCGCGGGCAGCTCCTCCACCCGGACTGCTCCGTAGAGGACGCCGCTCGGGACGACCAGGATGTTGGCCGCGAAGCGATCGCCGCCGACATGGCTGCATTCCCAGACGTCGTCGGGCCGCAACCGGGTCAGCGCCGCTGCCACCGGACGGCCCCGTACCGCGCAACACGCGTCGTGACTGCCGTGGGCGCACACCAGATAGGCCGGGTGACCGGCCCTGTTCTCCCGGCCAACCGCTTTGCCCGTCACAACGGCTTGGCCACCGACCACGTCATCGGCCCTGCCGATGCCGGCCGGGGCACCTCCCCGCAGGAATCTCGCTGCCTGCCCCCACAGGTCCCGTTCGTTGTCGTAGCTGCCCCAGGCCATCTGCTCCCGGCCAAGACCAGCCTCGACCCAGGCCCAGCGGCGGGCGGCGCCGTCCGCGCTCCGACCGGGTCGCCGGATGGCGAGCACCCGGACACCGGCGGCGTCACAGCTGCGCACCAGGCGATCCGCCATCAGCGGGTCGAAGTGCGACTGCAGCAGGCCCAACCTGCCCCACGGGCCCGGCTGTTCGACCAGCAGCACCCGGTCGGCCGGGAAGGCCGTGCCCAGCATCGGGTCTGCCCGCAGGCCGGCCCGGCGTGCGCAACGGTCGTCGGTCTCGCGAGGCGTCGGGGCGTGTCGGGGCGTGGACTCCGGCTCAGCCACCCCACGCCTGCCCGACCGGAGCCGGAACCAGCAGACCCTCGCGCAGTAGTCGGCGGACCAGCACCAGCTGATCGCCGGCATCCAGATCGGCCAGCTCCGCGGGGGTGTGCACATCGCCGTCCAGCAGCACCGTCGCGGCGGTCGCCAACGAGGCAGGCAGGGTCACGGTCTTGTCCAGCGCGATGATGCTGCAACCGTTGTCACCGATCACGAATCGCAGTCCGGGACGCCGTTGCAGCCTGGTGTCCGACCTGAGGTCCGCGGTGAACGCGAGCTGGGCCAGCGGGCCGAGCGGTGCCGGCCGGGTAGCTCCCCGCAGGTCCGCGCCGAGCACGGTGGCCGCGCGGTCCACCACCTTCTCCGGACGATGCGCGGCCATCGCCATCCGGTCGGCGACCAGGTGAAGGTGTTCGGCCAGCACCTGTGGGTCGGCCAGGTCGACAGCCATCGGCAGCGACCGACGGATGTCCGGGTCGTCCTTCAGCAGCTGCAGCAGCAGCTCCGCGAGCTTGTAACCGGTGACCGGATGTACGCCGATGGTCAGGTGGATGGAGAGTTCGCCCTGGGCGGCGGCCGAGTGCAGGAAACCCCGCGGCAGATACAGTGCGTCGCCGGGACGCAGCACGGTGTCGAGCAGCGGCGGCTCGGCGGCTCTGGCGGCGACCGCCTGCTTCCGCCGGTCCCAGGTCTGATCGGGCAGCGGATGCTCCAGCACCGGCTCGGACACGA
>CAXSEW010000199.1:0-7417 GCA_964236185.1 uncultured Nakamurella sp.
CGAGGCCATGACCGGGTTCGAAGGCCAACAAAACCCGCCGGGCCAGCACGTCGGTCAGCGTAACGGCCATGTCGACATTCACAGCGAAAACGAGTTCGGCGGCTATCAGGTTCGACGGTGCATGCATCACGGTCGCCAGCTCGGGACGGGACGCGGCCAACTCGTACACCTGCACCGCCCGGCTGCCGTAGAAGCGGATCAGTCGCGCCACCACCGGTGCGGGGAGGACACCTCGGGCGGTCAGCGACCGCGCGAGCCCGGCCAGGTCAGCGACCTGCGCACCGGGGAACAGCCGCTTCTTGGTCGGACAGGCCGGACTGTCGCGGCCCAACCGCCGGAAGACGTCATCGACAGCGTCCTGCGCCAACTGGCGGTAGGTGGTCAACTTACCGCCCACCACGGTCACCAGACCGGCGACGCCGGTTTCCGCATGGTCGTGCAACACGTGCGAGCGGGGTACCGACGACTCTGCTGTATCCGGCACGTACGGAAGCGGCCGCACTCCGCTGTAGGTGTACAGCACATCGTCCAGAGTCAGTTTTGCCTCCGGCACCAGCGCATTGACCTCGCCGAGCAGGTAATCCGCCTCGCCGATGTCGCATCGGGCGGAGTCCGGCTCACCGTCGTAGCGAATGTCCGTGGTTCCGATGAGATAGCGGCCCATCCAGGGGATCACCAGGACGAGCCGGCCGTCCCGCCGCGATTCGTAGTACACGACGTCGGTGGGAGCGCCCTGGAACGAATTGACGATGAGGTGAGACCCCTTCGTTCCGCCATTCAACCGCGGTTGGTCGGGTGAGCCGGCATAGCTCAGCGCCCGGTCGATCCAGGGTCCGGCCACGTTGTAGACGACATCGGCGTAGACCTCACCGGTCTCGCCGGTGAGCTGATCGGTGTACCGGACACCCCGGACCTGACGGTCGGACACGATCGGCGCGTCCACCCGCACGTGGGTGGCGATGACGGCGCCGTTCTGCTGCGCATCGACCGCCAACTCCGCACACAGGCGTTCTGCGTACTCGACCTGACCGTCGTAGAAGACGACCGCGCCGGACAGACCATCGGCCGCCAGACCGGAAAATCGTTTGCGGGCCCGCCGCTTGCTCAGCACTCGATGCATCGGCGGTGTCTTACCCACGGACAAGGCGTCGTAGGCGAGCATCCCCAGTTCCACCATCCAGCCCGGACGACGATTGTGGGAGTAGATGGGCACCATCAACGGAACCGGTTTGACCAGGTGTGGCGCCAGTTTGAACAGGCGCTCCCGCTCGTTCAGGGACTCCCGGACCAGTGCGACGTCGTACTGCTCGAGATAGCGCAGTCCGCCGTGTACCAGCCGGCCGGACCAGGCGGACACCCCGGCGCACAGGTCGTCTTGTTCCAGCAGCGCGACCCGCAGGCCACGCAACGCGGCGTCCTGAGCGATCCCCAACCCATTGATACCAGCACCGATGACGACCAGGTCGAAAGGTGCACCGGAAAACTCGCGTCGTGTCACGTCAGCCTCCTTGCTCGCGTTGCTCTGTGTACTTGGGCCGAGCCGGTCAGTCGGCCGTCTCGATGTAGGCCACTACGGTCCGTACCTCGACGGTTTCGCCTTCCTTGACGCAGATCTCGGCGAGGGTGCCGGCGGCAGGTGCCTCCAGCGTCTCCTCCACCTTCTCCGCTTCCACCTCGGCCAGTGGTTCGTCCTCGGCCAACTGGTCGCCCACCGCCTTCAGCCAGGTGGTGATCGTGCCCTCGCTCATGCCCATTCCCCACTGCGGCAGCAGCACTTCAACTCTCATGACGCCATGGCCTTTCTGTCTGGACGGATGCCCAACTGGGCTCGGACGGCCTCGGCGATGCTCGCCCGCGACGGATAGAGCTGCTTCTCCAAGGCCGGGCTGAACGGAATTTGCATGTCCGGAGTCGTCACCCGCCGGATCGGCGCCTTCAACTCGTCGAAGATCTCCTCGGCAACGGTCGCCGAGATCTCGCTGGCTGCACTGCAAGTGCGGTGGGCGGGATCGGCGACGACCAGTCGGCCGGTCTTGGCCGTGGCGGTCAGGATCCCGTCGATGTCCAGCGGCACCAGTGTGCGCGGGTCGAACACCTCCACCGAGATGCCCTCCTTCGCCAGCAGATCCGCCGCGGCGACGGCCTCGGGAACCGCTCCGGAGACCGCGACCACGGTGACGTCGGTCCCCTCGCGCAACGTGCGTCCAACTCCTAACGGAATGTGGTACTCGGCCTCGTCGACCTCTTCCTTGGTACCCCACAGCACGCAAGCCTCGAATATCAGCACCGGGTCGTCGGAATCCACCGCGGACCGCAGCAGACCCTTGGCGTCGCTCGGGTACGCCGGTGTGATGATCTTCAGTCCCGGCACGTTCATGAACATCGGGTACGGGCGATCCGAGTGATGCGCCCCGGTGTTCAAGCCGTAGAACATCGCCGAGCGGAACACCACTGGCATCGACGCCTGGCCGCCGAACATGTAGCGATTCTTGGCGACCTGGTTCACGAACTGGTCCATGGCCATGTAGAGAAAGCTGGAATACGAAAGGTCGACGATCGGTCGCAGCCCGGTCATGGCGGCGCCGGCCGCGGCTCCCACGATCACTTCCTCCGAGATCGGGGTATTGCGGATGCGGTTGCGCCCGAACATCTGCAGGAAGTCGCCCTCCGATGCTCGGGACTTCCCGGCTCCGCCGGTGGTGCCATAGACGTTGGCTTCTACGTCCTCGCCGATGATGACCACCCGCTCGTCGGCCAGCATCGCCTCCTTCTGCGCAGCGCCGATGGCGCCGAGGTAGCTCATGATCGTCATCGGGGCGCTCCTGCTGATTGTGCGTCGGCCATGACCGGCGTCTGGGCTTGGGTCAGTCCCTGGGCGCGGTCAGCTGAGAGCTGGGCGGCACGTCGCGGGGTGGGCGGATCGGTGTAGAGATCGTCGAAGGCGGTCGACGGTTCGGGATAGGGACTCTCGTTGGTGAAGGCCACCGCCTCGTCCACCTCGGCGAGGACCTCGGCCTCGAGCGCGTCCATCGCTGCGTCGTCGGCGATGCCACGCGCGATGAGCTCGGCCCGGAACAGCACGATCGGATCCTTGGCGAGCCACTCCTGCTTCTCGTCCTGATTCCGGTAATCCACGCCGAGCTTGAGGCCCTCGGAGTGCTCGTTGAACCGATAGGTGATCACCTCGACCAGTGACGGACCCTCGCCTGCTCTGGCGCGGGCGACCGCAGTGGACACCGCGTCGTAGACGGCCAGCACATCCTGCCCGTTCTCCACCCGCACACCCGGCATTCCGAACCCTGCCGCCCGGTCGGCGATCACCCCCGAGGTGACGGTGTGTGCTGGGGTCGACAGCGCATACTGGTTGTTCTCGCACAGGTAGATGACCGGTAACTTCCACACCCCGGCCAGATTCATCGATTCGTACAGACATCCCTGGTTGGCCGCCCCGTCACCGAAAAAAGCCAGTGCCACAAGATCTTTGCCCAATACCTTGGCTGACAGTCCGGCGCCGGTGGCGATTGGGATGGAGGATCCGACGATTCCGGACTCGCCCAGGCTGCCCACGGCGAAGTCGGCCAGGTGCAGTGAGCCACCCTTGCCCTTGCAGACCCCCCCGGATTTCCCGACCAGTTCGGCCATCAACGGTCCGAGCGGGGCACCCTTGCCGATGGGGTGACCGTGGCTGCGGTGGTTCCCACTCATGTAATCGTCGTGGCCCAGCGCCATGCACGATCCGACGACCTGCGCTTCCTGACCGATGCTGGTGTGCACGGTCCCCGGGATCTGCCCCCGCTTGACCATCTTTGACGCGCGTTCGTCGAAGCGCCTGATCCGGAGCATTCTGCGTTGCATCTCGATCAGCACGTCGAGTTCTGGCACTGCACTCATGTCGATCATTGTTCCTGTCTGTGAGAAAGAACCGAAGACGGCCAGCGCATCCGACGATGCCCTGGCAGCACGAGCCGGGCCTTTATGCCCGCAATTTGATGCCACTGCGGTCGGTGAGCACCGCGGCCAGGATGACAGCACCGATCACCACCGACTGCAGGTTCGGATTGACGTGCAGGAGCGACAGGCCGTTGTTCAGCACACCGATGATCAGCAAGCCGACGAAGGTGCCACCCATGGTCGCCACCCCACCGGCCAGGCTCGCGCCACCGATGACGACGATGGCGATCACGTTGAGCAGGTAGCCGGTCCCCGCGGTGGGCTGCGCCGAGTCCAGAGTCGAGATGTCGATCCAGCCGGCAACGCTGGCCAGGGCGCCGGCAATCACGTACACCCGGGTCTTGGCGAACCGTACCGGCAGGCCGGACAGCCGCGCCACCTCCTCGTTACCGCCGATTGCATACAGCGCGCGGCCGCCCGGACGGAACCGCAACCAGAAGCCGATGACCAAGTAGACCACCACCAGCAGGACCCCTTGCAGCGGGATCCCCACCCACTCGACCGAACTGAGGTTGCCGAACCATTCCGGGAAGCTGTTGAGAGTGTTGCCATTGGTGATGAACAGGGCCATACCCGCGGCCGCTGACATGGTGGCCAGGGTCGCCACGAAAGCCTGCACCCGCCCGTAGGTGGTGAGCAAGCCGTTGATGAGGCCGATCAGCGCTCCCAGCACCAGACCGGCCATCATTGCCACCGGCCACGGGAAAGCGTGCGATTTGAACAGCCAAGCGCTGAACATCATCGTCACCGCCAGGGTGGCGGCCACGGACAGATCGATCCCGCCGACAAGGATGACAAGTGTTGCACCAGCTGCCATCACGCCGATGTCCGAGACCTGGGTGATGATGTTCGACAGGTTGGTTGCGGTTAAGAAATACGGCGACGCCAACGACAGGGCGACCATCATGACCACCAGACCCACCAGCGGTCCGCCCAACGCCCGCAGCCGCTGCAGCACCATTTGCCCTACATTGGGCGATTCAGCCGACAGCTCCGCCCCCGATGCCGCACTCGAACCGACCTGCTCGTGCCCGGCGTTGTCGGATCTGGGACCGGTCCCGGCTTTGTCCATGGCGATCTTGTCGTTGCCGACGTTCATGTTGTCGCTCACATCCGACTGAGACTGCTGTGAAGAGGGCTGCAGTGGTGCGGTCATGTGCTCTTCCCCGCCGGGACGGCCAGCTCCATGACTGACCTTGCGTCTGCCTGCGCTCGGGGCAGGATCCCCCGCTGCCGGCCGCTCGACATGACCAGGATGCGGTGGGAGAGCCCCAGTACTTCCTCCAGCTCGGAGGATACGACGATGACCGCGACTCCTCGCGCTGCGCATTGCCTGATGATCTCGTAGATGGCCATCTTCGCTCCTACGTCGACGCCGCGGGTGGGTTCGTCCAGGATGAGTACCTTCGGCTCGCGCACCAGCCATTTGGCGAGCAGGACCTTCTGTTGGTTGCCGCCCGACATCCGCACCACAGGCCGGTCCATGGAGCCACGGATGTCGAAATCAGCCCGACATTTCGCCGCCACTTTTTTCAGCAGGGCGCGCGTGATCAGGGAGCGTTGACCGAAATGTGATTCCCAGGGCTGCAGGATGTTCTCCGCCCCGGTGCGGTTCAGATTCAGGCCCTGTCCTTTGCGGTCCTCCGGGACCATGACGATACCGGCCGCGATGGCCGCGCCCGGAGACCGCAGTCGGATCTCCTTCCCCTCCATCCTGACTTCACCGGACTGGGCATGGTCGACACCGGCGATCGCCCGTACCACCTCGGTGCGGCCGGCTCCCACCAGGCCGGCGATGCCGAGGATCTCGCCGCGCGCCAATTCGAAGTTGATACCGTCGAATACCCCGGTTCGTCCCAGATTCCTGACCTGCAGGACGATTTCTTCCCTCGAAGGTTCCGGTGCCTGGTGCTCGAACTGGAATTCGCGACCTACCATCGCCGACACCAGGTCGTTCTGCGGGATGTCCCCGGTCGGCCAGCTCTGGATCAGCTGGCCGTCTCGGAGGCAGACGATCTTCTGAGCAACCGAACGCACCTCGTCGAGCCGGTGGGAGATATAGATGACGCCGACTCCGTGAGCCCGCATCCGGTTGATCTGGTCGAGCACCCGATCGGTCTCGTGCTGCGTGAGTGAGGCCGACGGTTCATCGAAGATGACGTACCGCGGATCTCGAGAAATGGCTTTGGCGATCTCGATGCTCTGCTGCGCCGCCATCGACAAGCCGGCGATACGGCGCCGGGGATCGAGTTTGATACCCAACAGTTCCAGCACCCGGGCAGATTCCTGCACCATGGTGGACCGGTCGATCCGACCGGCCCGTCGCGGTAACCGGCCGAGGAATATGTTCTCGGCCACCGACAGACCTGGGATCATCCTGATCTCCTGGTGGATCAGCGCAACCCCCTGGGTCAACGCATCCGAGGGACTCGACGGTGCGTAGGGTTGACCGTCCAGCGCCATCTCACCCCGACTGGGATCCACCACTCCGGCGATGATGGAGCTCAGCGTGGACTTCCCGGCCCCGTTCTCACCGATCAGACCGACCACCTGCCCAGCCGGCACACTGAAGCTGACGCCTTTGAGTACTTCGACGCCGGCATAGCTCTTGGCCACATCCAAGAGGGTCAATGCTCGGCCGTTTCCGACTGTCGTCGTGGTGCTCTCGTTCGCCGACGTCATCGTTACCCTCCGTTGGGTCTGATGGGTGGGGAAAGTGAGGTGGGTCTGATGGCGTGGCCAACCGTTCGAGCTGCGGTCGTCGCCGGCCGCAGGAGTTACTTGACGTTGGGACCGTAGAACTGCACGGGATCGATGGTGCCGGCGTTGTCCTGGGTGACCAGGACGGTGTCCTGATACTGCTCGGCCGGCACCGCCGAAGACTGCCCATTGAGAATCTTCAGAGAGTCCGTCACCGCCAGCTGGCCCATCTTGTAAGGAACCTGAGCCTGCGTGGCGTTGGTCAGCTTCTGCTTGATCGCCGTGACCATGGTCGGGAAACCGTCGATGCCGACCGAGATGATGGTCCGCCCCGCTTTTTTCGCGGCCTTGGCAGCGCCGAGCGCCATCGCGTCGCTCTCGGCGAAGATCGCCTTGATGCCAGGGTTGGCCTGCAACATGTTCTGGGCCGCCTGGTACCCCTGGGTCTCATCCCAGTTGGCAGATTGCGTCGCCACGACCTTGATGTTGCGATTGGCGGCCAGCGCCTGGTTGCAGCCCTTACTCCTCTGCACCTCCGCGGTTCCGCCGAGAACACCCTGCAAGATGCCGATATCCCCTGATCCACCCATCTGCTTGAACATCCAGGTGCAGAGCGCGTCGGCCGCCTTGACACTGTCTGTCGCAATGTAGGTGGCGAGCTTTCCGTCGCCGCTCTCTGGCTTCTCGTCGACGGCGATGACCGGGATATTTGCCTTGTTCGCCGCGCGCACGCCCGCTGCAGCAGCCGTGGCGTCCTGGGCGATGA
>CAXSEW010000200.1:0-7405 GCA_964236185.1 uncultured Nakamurella sp.
TCTACGCCGTGAACGCCGGTATCAACACGGTGTCCGTCTTCGAGGTGCGCGGCGACCGCCTCCACCTCCGCCCGGTGATCGCCTCGGGCGGCAGTTTTCCGGTCAGCGTCACCGTGCATCGAGATCTGGTCTATGTACTGAATGCGCTCGACGGCGGTTCCAACCAGGGCTATGTGGTCGACGACGGTCGCCTGCACACCGTGGCCGCCTGGCACCGCACCCTCGGCCTGGATTCGACGGCCACTCCCCAGTTCACCTACACCCCCGGTCAGGTCGCCTTCACACCGGACGGATCCCAACTGGTGGTGACCACCAAGGCCAACACCAACGCCATCGATGTGTTCTCCGTCGGTCACCTCGGTGAACCCGGCCTGACCCCCACTGTCACGGTCAAGGCCGGGTCGGTGCCGTTCG
Organism: uncultured Nakamurella sp.; assembly: GCA_964236185.1. Lineage (GTDB taxonomy): Bacteria > Actinomycetota > Actinomycetes > Mycobacteriales > Nakamurellaceae > Nakamurella. The sequence continues at coordinate 415 of CAXSEW010000200.1, forward strand.
GCGTCACCTTCGACCGGGTAGGCCATCTCGTCGTCACCGAAACGGGAATCGGCGCTGTCGCGACCTATCGCGTCGACAGCAGCGGCCGGCTGAACCAGATCGCGTCGGCTCCCACCGGACAGGCCGCCACCTGCTGGGTCACCGCGACCGGGAGTCTGTTGTTCGCATCCAATGCCGGGAGCGGCACGGTGAGCGGTTTCCGCTCCCTCCGGGATTCGCTGACCGCGCTGGGCAACACGGCCACCGGCGCCGGCACCGTTGACGCTGACGTGACCGGCGACGGCCAGTTCCTCTACGTGCAGGCAGGTGCCGCCGGCATCGTCGACGGGTTCTCCATCAACCGCGACGGGTCCCTGACCCCCGTCGGATCCGTGACCGTGCCGGACGCGGTGGGCGGCGAAGGCATCGTCGCCTTGTAGCGGCCGACCACCAGCAGTTCAGTTCTTGCCCTGACAGGGCGCGCCCGGCCACCCGGCCTGGCGCGCCTGCGGCGGTCAGTCGTGGTGATTGATGACGTTGATGACATTGCCGTCCGGTGCCCGCACGAAGAACCGGCGCACACCCCACGGCTCCGTGGTCAACGGATGCACGATCTCGTACCCCAGCCGCTGGGCTTCCTCATAGGCGCCCTCGAGATCGTCGGTGGTCACCGAGACGACCGAATCCTCAGGTGCTGTCGCGTCGCCAGAAACCAGCTGCAGGTTCGCCTTCGTCTCGGGAGAGGTGTAATGGGCCACCCAACCCAGGCTGAATTCCTCGGTGCTCAGCCCCAGGTAGTGGGTGTAGAAGTCTTTCGCCCCGTCGACGTCCGGCACGCTGAGATTGGGAATGATGCGGTTGGCGCGCATGCGGTCCTCCTGTGGGCGACTGCGCACCATGATGGTCAGAACTCAGCGACGTGTCCAGCCCTGCAAGCCATTCGGTGGCGCGACTTCCTGCTGCACCGTGGTCAGCAGGACGACATGCGCACCAGGGTTCGCAACAGATTGCGACCCGGTCAGGTCCCCGCCGCCCGGTCGGCGGCCGGCCAGATCCCCTGCTTGCCGGGCGACAGCACACCGTTCGGGTCGAGGCATCCTTGATCAGCTGCTGGATGTGCCGGGCGCTGTGGTCGTGGTGACCCGTCAGCGACTCCTCCTTCAGCATGTTGCCGCTGCCCACCACGGCGCCGAGTTGATCGAGCAGCCGAGCGAACGTACCGGCTGACATGCCCGGCGGAAGGGTGGTGCGGGCCGGCAACGTCCCGGTCATTCCCGCGGTCCCTTCCCGACGTGGGGCAGCGGCTCGCCGGCATGCCAGATCTCGGTGACGTCCACGGTCACGAACCGCCAGCCCTGCTCGGTCCTGCGCAGGGTGCAGTCGTACCAGCCCGCCCCGTCGGCATGGTGAAAACTGCCGCCGCCCAACAGGTGCACGCCCAACAGGTAGGAGCGGGTCCGGGCGGTGTTCCCATCGAGGTGGATTGCGTGGTTCGAACTGAGGTGCCAGGTCCCGGCGTACTGACCCAGTCCGCGGTCGGAGCCCGTCACCATCAACTGCTCGTGACCCTCCAGCCGCAGGAACTTCCCGGCCGTCATCACTCCCTCGGGCACGTACAACGCGGTATTCGCCGCCCAGTCACGCTCGTCGAGCGATCGCGCGAACTCCACCAGCAGATCGCTGATCAGGGCCCGGTCGACCAACCACTGCAACTGCGCGATTGGGTCGGAAGGCCCGGTGAAATCGGACTTGGCGACGACCGTCGTGGACTCAGACATGTTGCTCCTCCGTCAATTCTGAAAATGTCTCGGCGATCCAGTCCGCGATGTAGCTGCCCACCACGGGCAGGTTGTCGAGGCTGATGTGCTCGGTGCCGCCCTCGTCCTCGGTGAAGATCCGCAGCTCCCGTTTGGGGCTGTTCACGGCCTGCTCGAAGCTCTGGTACGCGTATTTCACGTTGATCTGCCGGTCCAGCACGCCATGGGTGATCAGGAACGGCACGCTGATCTTCTCGACCACACCGTTGAGGTTGATCTGGTCGGCCACCGCCATGAATTTCTCCAGGTCGTCCTGTCCCCACACCCACATGACGTGATCCCAGTAGTGCGGCACCGGGTTCTCCCCCTCCCGCAGTCGACGGCCGTGCTGCACCTCGCCCCAGTTGTGGTTCGCGCCCCAGGCCACGACTAGTTTCAGGCGCTTCTCGAAGGCGGCGGCCCGCGGCGCGTAGTACCCACCCAACGACCAACCGACGATGCCGATCCGGTCGGCGTCGACCTCGGGCATGGCGATCAGGAAGTCGATGCAAGCGGCCGCCCAGACTTCGGTGTCAACGCGAGATGTCAGGCCGCGCAAACGCAGTGCCTCGCCGCTGCCGGGGGTGTCGACCATCAGGGTGGAAATGCCGCGGCGGGCCAGTTCCGATCCGAAGCCCGAATGGAACATCATTTCCTTGGTGCTGTCCAACCCGTTCCACTGGATGATGCACGGCGCGGGCCCGAACGATTCACCCTCCGCCGCGATGAAGTAGGCCGGCAGGCTCTGGTCGCCATAGGGCACCTCCACCCGCCGGAAGTTGACCCCGCCGACTTCGGCGCCCTGGGCCAGCAGGTCGATCGACCGCTGGTAGGCGGAGTTGCGGCCGGGCCAGCTGGGCGACTGCATCCGCTCGGACTGAGAGACGTACAGGCTCGCCCGGATGTACTTCGCGCCCGCCCCGACGAACCTACCCCGCTTCTCGTCCTCCTCGGCGGAGTCGATCAATTGGTTCGCGACCGCGCTCCACGACTGGTACATCAACTCGGTGCCCGCATCGGACCCCATCGCGGCCGCCTCCAGCACCGGGCGGCACGCCCGGTCGACCTCGTCGATCAGTCCGCCGCTGTTCAGCGTGGCGACGACCGAAAGATTCCAGACGTAATTGCCGGGAAAGTATTCGAACACTTCTGTCTGCTCCTCGAAAGGCGTGTTCGACCCCGATGGGTATCGGAGTCAGTGGAAACGGACCGTCGGCACGCTGAGCACCGATCCGACGGGTGGATCGGCCGGCTGCCCGAGCATCGCCGCCGCATCGACGAGCAGCAGCTGCAGCCAGCGCTGTCCGGGATCGGAGGTCTTGGAAGGGTGCCACCACATCGCTTCCACCAACTCCGGCAGGTCGACGCCCAGCGGAATGCTGCGGACCCCGGTGGACGGGCGCAGCTTGTCCGCCAGCCGGGCCTGCAGCACGGCCACCCGCTGGGTTCCGGCCACCAGGAATGGCAGTGCGAGAAAGTTTTCCACCACCACATCGATCTTCCGGTCGATACCGGCCAGCTTGAGGTGATGGTCCGCCGGGGTGAACTGGGTGGGTCGGTCGTACGTCATGATCCAGCGGAGACGGCCCAGCTCCTCCGGGGAAACCAGCTCGCCCAGCGACTCGTTCTCCGCAGCGGCGACGCAGACCCAGCGGTCCCGGTAGAGCTCCGTCGACGGGAAGTCCTCGAGGTATCCGTGCGGCAGCACCATGATGTCGACCGACCGTAGGGTGGCCGCCGCGTCGTCCACCGCGGCCAGGTCGATCGGACGGATCCGCAACCTGACACCGGGGGCCCGCTGCTCGAGCAGCTGCATCAGCGGCCCGCCCAGCACGGTCAGCGCGTAGTCGGACATCACCAGGTTGAATTCACGGGTGGAGGACCCGGCGTCGAAGGTCGGGCGGGCGGCGAACGCGTGCTCGACGTACCGCAACGCGACCTCCGACTGTTCGAGCAGGGACACGGCGAGCGGGGTGAGGACGAACCGCTGTCCGTCCCGGCTCAACAACTCGTCACCGAAGTGCCGCCGAAGCCGGCCGAGCGCGGCACTCATTGCGGGTTGACTCAGGCCGATGCTCTCCCCGGCCCGGGTGACATTCCGCTCGGCCAGCAATGCGTGCAGCGCGACCAGCAGGTTCAGGTCGATGCTCGGCAGGTCCATCACGCCGCCTCGTCGTTGATCCGACATCAGTCAGTCGACGGTAGGCCACGCCGGGCGCCAAGGGGTGGGGAACTCACAGGAGTGTCGAGTCCAGCCGCTCGGCGTTCCCCCGCAACCCGAAGAAGGTGATCACGGCCATCACCGCGGCCGCAACTCCCACCACCGCCAGCGCCGGCTGCAGACCGCCGACGCCGCCGGTGATCCCGTTGATGACGATCGGGGAGATGAATTCACCGATGAACAGCAGTCCCGTCCACAGCCCGACCCCGCGTCCCCGCTGCAAGAAGGTCAGCCGGTTCACCGTCCAGGTCAGCAGGGTCGGCAGCAGCAGGCCGGTTCCGAAGCCGGTCAGCGCCGCGCCCACGGTGATCACCGGGACGCTGGTGGTGGCGAACAGCACGACCAGACCCACTGCCGCGAGCCCGAACGATATGGGCACCAGAGCTTTTGGTGACAGCCGGGTGACCCTGCCGAATACCACCGAGCCGAGCGCGGTGGCCAGCGACATGACCGCGCTGATCGCCCCGATGGAGGCCGAGGACTTGACCCCCACACCGCTCAGCACGAACGACAACTCGACGATCAACGCATAGAACAGCACACCGCCGAAGAGCGTGATCAGGCACGGCACCAGCAGTCGACGCCACGGCACCGGTTCCAGCCGCTGGCCTCGGGTGTGGCTGGCCGACCGGGCCGGCTGCCACAGCAGCTTGGCCATCGGTATCACCAGCAGTAGGGCGATGACATACATCCAGAACGGCGTGCGCCAGCCGTGCGCACCGAGCAGGCCGCCGACGACCAGGAAGATGGTGGCGGCGAAGGCGGCGACCAGCGTCTGCAGACCCAGGTACCGGCTGCGCCGGGCGCCTTCCCAGTAGTCGCCGATCAGCGTCGTGCAGCAGGTCATGATCGCCGCCTCGCACACTCCGACCAGCACCCGGCTGATCACGATGGCGGTGAGCGACGGCAGGTACAGCGGCGCGGTGCCGAAGATGGCATAGGCGACCATCGCGATCAACAGCAGTCGCTTGCGGTCCAGCTTGTCGGCGATGATGCCGGCGAACGGCGACGTCAGACCGATCAGCAATGCCGGCACGGTCAACACGATCGGCACCAGTGTCGCGACCCCCGCAGTGCCGGCGAAGGCGTCGGTCATCTGCGGCAGCACCGGCGCGATCAGCACCGCTCCCAGCACCGACATACAACTGCCGCCCAGCAGCAGGGCCAGTTGCGGGAGCCCCGCCTGCCGCGGCTCTTCCGCTCCGTCCGCGAACGCGGCGCCGTGGCGCGCGACGCCCGGTCCGGAACCTGACAGCAGGCTGTGGGTGGCCGCGGCGCGCTTCTCGGACGCACTGCCGGAAGCGGTCGCAATGCCTTGATCGATGAGGATGCGTTGATCGGACATGGTGAGCACCTAGGTTCGTCGTTGGGCCAGGGCCGGCAGGAATTGTTGTGACTCGAAGTGCAACAGCTGGGCACGGGCAGCGGAAATGCTTTGTCGGTATGCAAGTGATCCAGCGCACGAATACCACCGCGCGCAGTTCACCCGAGCGGTCAGGCGGGCTGGCTGATCATCGCGTTGATCTCGCCCATCAGTCCGGGCACGTCGGCGTCGGTGCGGTGCTCCAGCAACCACCGGGCCAGCTGCAGCGAGCCGTCCACGACGGCCCGCACCCGCCCGGAACGCCGAGCCAGAAACTCGTCGAACAGGTCCTGATCCAGCTGGTCGCCGGCCAGCAACAGCTCGGCCAGCACCGATGCATCCTCGAGCGCCATGGCAGCGCCCAGCGCAAGGGTGGGTGGGCAGGCGTGCGCGGCATCACCGATGAGCACTGCCCGGCCGCGGTTCCAGGGACCTTCGATCAGCAACGATTCGAAATGCGTGTAGTTGATGACCTCGGGGTCGGTGATCTGCTCGGTGACCGCCTCCCACGGACCGGCATAGGCACCGGCCAGCTCGCGCATGGCGGAGACCTTCTCGGCCGGACCGGCGGACGACCGGTCCTGGCTCTTCTCGACCAGATAGGCGTAGAGGGTGTCCGGTCCGGTCGGGCAGTACCCGGCGATGTAGCACGGCCCGTCGTACACCAGGTCGGTGCGGGTGACAGCCTCCGGCCGCCCCGCGTGGACCCGCCAGATGCCCATGCCGACCGGCTGCGGCATCACCTCGATACCGAGCTGAGCCCGGGTCTGCGAACGGACGCCGTCGGCTCCGACAAGCAGGTCGTAGCGCCCTCGGTCGCCGCCCGAGAAGACCACGTCGATCCCGTCGGCATCCTGGCGCAGCGACACGACGGACTCGCCCAGCCGCACCTTGGCGCCGGCGCCCACCGCCGCGGAAGCGAGCAGCTCGGCGAGTTTCGGCCGGTAGGCACCGAGCGTGCCGGGCAGATCAGGTCCCCCCGTGCGGACGTCGGGGATCTCGGCCAGCAGCGACCCGGCGGCGGACCGGATGGCGAGGGAGTCGAACTCGTAGCCGTGCGCGCGGAGATCGTCCCAGACGCCGACCTCGCGCAGTACCCGCAGCGCCGCCCCCTGCAAAGTGATGCCGGAACCGTAGGTGGTGAAGTCGGGTTTGCGCTCCACGATGTCGACGGCGACGCCGGCCCGCGCCAGCAGGGCAGCCAGCGCACATCCGGCGGTTCCGCCACCCACGACGAGCACAGAATGGACGCTGGTCATCATTGACTCCTGATCGATCGTCGGCCCGCGCCCGGACAACGGCGCACTGCGAACAGAACCACAGCCATCGGCGGACGCTAAATCATTCCTTGACATACCCGCCATATAGCAGACGAATGCAGTGCTCTCCGGTCCGGAGTATCCGTTCCACGGATGCCGGCCATACCGACCTCTGATTTCCGCTGCAGCCGCAGGACTCGTACGTTCGAGTCCAGCTGCCGTCGCCGTGAATCATCAAAGGAGATTTCTCAGGTGTCCGATCGTCTGATCACCCATATCCGCCACGTCGACCTCGCGGTTCCGGACTTCGCCAAGCAGCGGGACTTCTACCGGACGACATGGGGGCTGACCGAAGTCGTCGACGAGAACGGAC
>CAXSEW010000201.1:0-7393 GCA_964236185.1 uncultured Nakamurella sp.
AACCGCCGACTCGGCGGTTTGTTGATCATGGTGTTGTTGCCGACGACGCCCTGGCTGCTGTCGGGGGTGATGTCCTCCACGGTGGGGCGGGTGTCGGCCGCTGCGGATGCGATAGGGGAGAAATTCAGCTCGCAGCCTTTGAGTGCTGGCGCTGATGTTGGAGGTGCCGGCGCTGATATGGCTGGGCGGGCGTTGCGGGCCGGGGCCGGGGACACCTGGGGCGCGTTGGCGACGATGGGCAGCAATCTGATGAGTTTGGCCGCTTGGGGCGGCGGCGGAGGTAGCGGCGACGGCGCGGACACCAGCGGTGCTGGAGCTGGGGGCACTGGTGGTAGCGGTGATATTGCTGATGCGCCGGCCACCGCGGGTGAATCGGCCGGTGCCGGTGGTGGTGCGGCCGGTGCTGCTGCGGGTGGCGCCGGTAAAGCCGGAGCGGCCGCGGGCGGCGCTGCAGCGGCTGCTGGTGGTGTGGCCGGCGCGGCGGTGGCGGCGGGGAAGGCGTTGATCGGCAAGTCCGCGCAGATGGCCCAGGGCGGCGCCGCCGACCCCACCGGCAACGGCAGCAACAACGGTGGTGCCGGGAGTACCAGCGGCGCGGTTGATTTGAGCAAAGCCGCGACCAACGGTGACGCCGGCGGCGCACCGAACAACTCCGGCCGCGGCGCGGTCGACCCAGCTGTTGCCGGCGGACAGACCCAGAACGGTGACCAAACGGCCAGGGCCGAGCAAACGGCGGGTGTCGGTGCAGCCGGTCCGCTAGGCCCCAATGCCGGGGCGGAGAGCACAGCGGAGCAAGAAGGTCTCCCAGTGTCGGCGGAACAGTTCGCGGACGGTCACCCCGATACCGAGCAGTTCCCGGACGGTCATCCGGGCAGCGAACAGTTGGCGGAGGGCGATCCGGGTAGCGAGCAGTTGGTGGACGGCCACCCCGACACCGGTTCTGGGGTGGCAGATCCGGTGTCGGATCCGGCTGTGGTCGGGGGAGCCGTGGCGGCCGCCGCCGCGATGCCCAGCGGTGCCCAGACTCCGGGCGAGGGTGGTGCAGTGACCGGCCCCGTCGGTGCGGATGAGCCGGACAATCGGGCAGATGAGCCGGACAATCGGTCCGGCGTGGGCCGGGCTCTACTGCCGATCGGCGGCGCCACAGACGGTGGCGGTGGCAACACCGTCCCGGATGTAGATGGGCTTGTGCCTGGTGTGCCGGAGCCGTCCGCGATGCCTGTACCGGCCGCAGCAGCGAATGCGCAGTCGGTGGACGCCGGTAGCGGTGTGGCACCTGGCGGCACGCCGGTAGACCGCGGTACCGGCAGCGCACCGAACTCGGCGCCGGTGGTGGGCGGCAGTAGCGGTGCGGCACTAAGCGGCACACCGGTGGACAGTGGTGATGCCGGCGAGGGTGGTGCAGCGGTGGGTGCCGTGTCGGGTGGGCGGCATCAGGTCCTGGCGGCGGATTCGCTTCCCGGCCCCGGCGGCGGACAGCACGGTGGGGACGGCCAGCAGGGCGGCTCAGCGCCGTCGTCGGCGGCCGGTTACCGGCAGGACGGCGGGTTCGGCGACCCGGCGCCGGCTGCGCCGCGGCCTGGCTGGGGGAATTGGTGGGATGCGTCCACCTTCCCTGTCAGCGGCGGCGGGTTCGGGGCGGGCAGCGCCCGGGGCGCGGCGGATCTGTCCGACTTCGGCGGCGGCCAGGGCGGCGCCGCGGTGCCGGCGCCTGCACCTCCGGTGCGCCGTCCCCCGGTCCGAGTATCCGATGACAGTTTTCCGCTGCCCTCCGCGCCGGCGGCACCTTCCCGATCAGGCAACGGCAGAAATGAGCAGAGCATGACCGAGCAGTCAGGGCGGCAGCGATGAGTGAGTGGGACTTCCGGTGGCAGGAGTCCAAAAACCCACCGCCCCGGCCGGTGCCGGGCCGGTGGCGCCGGCCCCGTCCGCAGGGACTGGCGGATTGTTTCCCCGGCAACGTGTCCGCTGGTGGCGACCTCGGCTCGGACCTGCCGTGGCAGGGCGAGCTGCGACCTGGCCAGGACGTTGACGGGCGGTTGGTCGCCGAGTCCGCCGCGGTTCGAGCGGCTGCTGACCTGTCCGATTTCGGTATCGGTGAAGAGGTGGTTCTCCCGCGAACGCGCGGCCGCCGCCGCGAGCCGGATGACACGTTCCCGTTGCCGCCTTGGCCGCGGCCGTGCCCGGTGACCGCACCGACGGCACCGACAGCACCGACGGCACCTGTTCGATCCGACGACAGCAGAAATGAGCACAGCTGATGCCCGAGCATGCAGGTTCACCGCCGGCGGCGGCGCACGATTCGGTGGCTTTGCGCCGCGGCGGTGAGGATCGGTGAGTGAGTCGGGGTCTGGGTCGGAGTTGTTCAAGTACCCGCCGTTGCAGAGCGCCGGGTTGATCGGCCGGTTCGGTGGGTTGGATTTGATGTTCTTCGCCGCGGCGGCGGGTGTGTTGGTGGTGGGGATGAACCTTCTGCCGCAGTGGGGGTATCTGATCGCTGCGGTGGTGCTGGCGTTGGTGTTGGCGTTGATTCCGTTGCCGCGGCCGGGTGGGCGGGGTTTGACGGCCTATCTGGGGCCGGGGTTGGGGGCGGTGCGGGACAGGCTGACCGGCCGGGGGGTGTACCGGGGTGCGGTGTTCGCGCCGGGGTCGTTGGAGCATCGGATGGATCTGCCCGGCGACCTGGCGGGGTTGCGGATGATCGCGGTGCCGACCCGGGATGGGGTGTCGCGGATCGGGTTGCTGATCGATGAGGGCAAGCGGGCGCGGACGGCGACGGCGGCGATGTTGACGTTCGGGGAGTCGATGGTGACCTCCGATGAGCTGACCCGGGCGCAGCGCCTGGACGGGTGGGAGTCGATTATGCAGACCTGGTGCCAGGAGGGGTCGGGGGTGTCGCGGTATCAGCTGATGATCCGCACGGCACCGGATGTCGTCAACGCCCCCGCCAAACATGTGTACGCCAACGCGGTGATCCACTCCGGGGTGGTGTGGGAGAACACCCGCGCCTTGATCACCGGCCCGGCCACTAAGGCCGGCCGGCACGAGGTGTATCTGGTGGTGGAGTTGGATTTGTCGAAGATGTCCGCGGCGATCGAGGCGGTGGACAAGAAGTGGTCGGACGAGGCGATCGGCGCGGCCGCCCGGGACCTGCTGGTGGAGATCCAGCAGTCCCTGTCCGAGGAGAAGATCACCGCCCCCGATGAGGACAACGGCTGGTTGCGGCCGGGGCAGTACGCGGCGTTGATCCGCACCCAGTTCGATCCGGACTCGTTGCCGCTGCACGACATGCTGGCCGGGCCGGAGCAGGATCTCGACCGCCGGTTGGCCGGTCCGGCCGCCGCGGAACGGAGCTGGAAGAGCTACCGGCACGACTCGGCGGTGTCCCGGACGTTGTGGTGCAACGAGCTGCCGAAGCAGCCGGTGCGTTCCGGGTGGCTGCGGCCGGTGTTGACGCAGACGGATGTGACGCGGACGGTGAGTTTGGTGGCGCAGCCGATGACCGCGCAGTCGGCGGAACGCGCGCTGCGTAAGGCCAGCACCGCCACCGAAGGCGACATCGAGCTGAAACGGCGGCGGCGGATGTTCGTCTCCGCCCGGTCGCAGACCGAGGCGGCCTCGCACCGGGAGCAGGACGCCGCGGTCGCCTCTGGGCAGGGCTTTTTCCGGTACCACCTGTTCGTCACGGTCACCGCACCGGACGAGAACACCCTGACCCGGCAGGTGCTGTCGGTGCAGCGGCGGCTGACCAAGGCCGGCTGCCAGTCGATGGTGCTCTACGGCGAGCAGGACCAGGCGTTCTTCGCCGCCGCGTTGCCGCTGGCGCGTGGCCTGGCCCCGTTGCGCGGATTGGCGAAGTACTGACATGCCGCTGTTCACCAAGAGCAAAGACCTGTGGATGCCGCAGTGGGCGAAGGACGCCCCGCCGGCACGGCCGGACCTGGCCGAAGCGGTCGCCCGGCGCCTCGCCGCACGGGACGAGGCGGCCTCCGCGAAGGCCTCCGAAGATCAGGCGCAGCAGCAGCTGCGGGAGCTGGAGGCGTTTCACGCCGGGCCGGGCGCCGGCCGCAGGCACGGAGCGGCGGGGCCGGGCGCGGCGCGGATCGGGAAACCGATGCAGCTGCCGGTGCACACCGCCCCGTCGGGAATGATGAAAGCGGTCTATCCGTGGATGGTCGACCCCGGCCTGGGGGTGCCCGGCGCCTACATCGGCGCGGATGTGATGAGCATGTCCTCGTTCATGTTCGACATCTGGGAACTCTACGAACGGCAGATCGTCACCTCCCCGAACATCTCCCTGATCGGAGTGCTGGGGTCGGGGAAGTCGGCGTTGCAGAAGTCGCTGATCCTGCGGATGTTGGCGTTCGGGGTGCGGTTCTCCTGGGTGCAGCTCAAACCCGAATACGACGACCTGTGCGCCGCGCTGGGCATCGAACCGCTTAAATGCGGCCCCGGCCAGCTGATCTCGCTGAACCCGCTCGCGATGGTGCGGCGGCATCCGCAACAAACCGATGCGGAGTGCCGGCACTCCAACCGGGTCCGCCGGACCACCCTGCTGGAAGGGATCATCCGGGTCAAAGTGGCGTCGTCGCGTAAAGGCGGCGGGTTGACCTCCGTGGAACGGTCGGTGATCGGGTGGGCGTTGGACGCGGTGACCGGGGAGAACGCATCCGGCACCGACCCGGTCCGGGAGAAGTTGGCGCCGGTGTCGCTGCCCACCCTGTACGCCGCCCTGGTGGACAAAACGTCGTGGGCGGCGCGGGCCGAAGCAGCCGGCGTGCCGGTCGAGGACGCCTACCAGCAGAGCCAGGACGTGCGGCTGGAGCTGGCGGATCTGATCACCGGGTCCTTGCGGGGAATGTTCGACTCCACCGCGGAGAAGAACTCGGCGTTCGACATCCAGGCCCCTGGCACCCTGCTGGATCTGTCGGCGGTTCGTGAGGATCCGACGTCGACGGTGCTGTCGATGGTGTGCGCGCAGTCGGCGATGGAAGCGGAGTTGATGCACCCCGACGCCGGCCGCCGCCTGGTCGGCTACGACGAGGCGTGGGCGGTGATGAAGTACATGGAGCTGCTCAAGCGGCTGCAGGAGCAGTTCAAGTTGGCGCGGATGTTCGGGATCTCCAACATGATCGCCTTCCACCGGTTCTCCGACATGGACGGCATCGGCGACGCCGGATCCGCCGAGCGGGGCATCGCCACCGGGCTGCTGGAGGACTGCGGCGTGAAGATCGCCTACCGGCAGGAAGAGGCGTCGCTGGACATCACCCGGAAACTCAACGGCCTGTCCGAGGTGCAGATGAACCTGCTGCGCTACCTCAAGGTCGGTGTCGGGGTGTGGAAGATCGGCAACGACCACGCCTACGTCGTCAAACACATCCTGACCGACATCGAGAAACGTTTGGTGAACACCGATTCGAAGATGAAAATCGTCCGCGGCGTCGACGACATCTCCCAGGCCGACTGGGAAGAGATCATGGACACCTGGATCGCCGAAGCCAACACACCCGCCCACCCAGCCGCCGGCGCATCGGCGCTCACGTGAGCACCGCCACCCGGGTGGTCGCCGGGCCCGGGAAGCCCGGCCGCACCGAACAGTTGGGCTGCCTCGGGCTGGTCGCATTCATGGCGGCGATGGCGGCGGTGCTGGGCCTGGGCCCGGTGCTGGCCGGGCATGTCGCCTATGTGGTCACCGGCCGATCGTGGCCGCACACCTCCGAGTTGCCGTGGGCCGCCTGGCACCTGTGGGCGCATCCCGGGAATCCGCTGCGGGACTGGCCTGCCGAGGGCGGCCGGCCCGGCACCTGGATGGTGTGGACGCTGGACATGCTGCTGATCGCCACGGCACTCGCGGCGGCGATCGCGGCGGCGATCGGGATCCGGGCGGTGCGCCGGCCCCACCGACCGAGCGTCGCAGGGATGGCCTCCGCCCAGCAGGAACACCGCGGCGGAATCACCTCCGCCGCCCTGTTGGAGGCGGCGCCGACGCTTCGGCCCACCCTGACCCAGAGCGTGAAAGCCAGGGATCTCCGGCCGGAGCAGCTGGGCAGCTACCTGGGCCTCTCGCAGGGCACGGGGCAGAAGATCTACCAGAACGCGGAAACCTCCGCCATCGTCTGCGGGTTGACCGGATCGGGCAAGACCAGCACCACCATCATCCCGTCGGTGCTGGACTGGGACGGTCCGCAGCTCGTCTCCACCACCAAGGTCGACATCGCCCGGGCCACCTGGCACCAGGCGGCCGACACCGGCGGCGCGGTGATGTTCGACCTGATGAACCTCACCGGCGGAGTGTTCCCCGCGTTGAAGTGGACGCCGCTGGAAGGCTGCCAGGACCCGGATGTGGCCGACGGCCGCAGCCGGGTGCTGACCGACCGGGCCGGGCAGGGCGGCCACGACCCGAACGCGGAGTTCCGCGCCGAAGGGCGGCGGGTCGTCCGCGGCCTGCTGCACGCCGCCGGGCTGGCCGACGCCACCATGAGCGAGGCGCTGGGGTGGGTGTTCAACCCGATGGACCAAACCCCGGAAACGATCATCCGCGGCGCCGGGCACCGCGGGTACCAGCTGTACGCCGACAATTTGGCCGCCGCCCGCCGATCCCCGGAAAAGCAACGGGAAGGGGCCTACATGACGGTGCGCGGCGCGTTCGACGAGATGGCCGCGCCGAAGGTGCTCCGCGGCATCGATCACCGCCCGTCCCAATCGTTTTCCATCGGCGACTGGCTGCGGGAAGGCCGGGGGACGGTGTATCTGCTGTCCCACAAGGTCGACATGGCCGGCGCGGAGAAGGTCGTCTCCATCATGGTCGCCGACATCCTGCGGGAAGCCCGCGAACAGGCCGTCGCCTCCGCCGGCGGCCGGTTGGATCCGCTGCTGAACTTCTGGGCCGACGAAGCGCTGAACGCCTGCCAACTGTCGGCGTGGGACAGCGTGTTGGCCGACTCCCGAGGGTGGGGAATCTCGGCGAAGATGGCGATCCAGAGCCGCGCGTTGCTGCGCGGCCGGTACGGCCGGGAATCCGGCGATGCGATCTGGTCGGCGTCCGGAGTGCGGATGATGATCGGCGGCGGCGAAGGCGGCACCGACACCAAAGAACTCGCCGAAGCGTTCGGCGAGCACGAAGTGTCCACCCACAGCGTCAACAACGGCGGTGGCTCCACCATCGGCTCGCGGCGGGAAGCGGTCCGCACCGCCGGCGCCGTCCGCAACCTGGAACCCGGCAGAGCGATTCTGCTGGCCAGCCAAACCCCGCCCATCGAACTGGCCCTACGCCCGTGGTGGGAACGCGACGACGCCCCGCAGATCACCGCGGCCACGAAGGCCTACGACCAGGCCCGCCTCGACGGGCGAGAACTGCTACCCGCCATGACATTTGGAGCGAACCGATGAGCAG
>CAXSEW010000202.1:0-7387 GCA_964236185.1 uncultured Nakamurella sp.
ACCCCTGACCCCCACACTGCCAGTGTGGTGCGCTACCAGCTGCGCCACAGCCCCGTGAAGCTGCTCGACAACATTAGCAAGACGGCCCGGGCAGTCCTAATCGGTTGTCCCGCAGGGACGGTGCCCGCGGTGTCTCGCTCACCCATGCCGGTGTCCGCCGCACCGCGGTGTGCACGGCTCAAGCTCCCTCCGCGAAGGGGCGGACTTACCCGCTCGCGTTCCGTCCCGACGCTCGCGTGCCGTCCCGTCGCTCGCGTTCCGTCCCGACGCTCGCGGCACATGGCGAGCGGCTGGGCAACAAGGCGAGCGGCTGGTGACGATCCGAGCGGCAGGCGCCCCCACCTCGCCGGCACGAGCGGGTAAAGGTCTCCTGAGCGCGTTGCATCACGCTCAACGGGCTGATTCGCGCTCGTGCCCAGCTGGAACGCGCTCGCCGGAGCAGAACGCGCGCGCTACCGGTCGAGTACGCCCTTGCGGCCGGCTGGAACGCGCTCGCCGGAACGGAAAGCGCGCTGGCCGGTCGAGTACTCGCTGGGGCTGGAACGCGCTCGCCAGACCGGACGGCGCTCCCCTGCACATCGGCGCTCGGAGGAGCGTCAGCCGATCAGCTTGGTCAGCCAGTCGGTGCTGTTGATGCTGACTGGCTTATCCTCCCGCAGGACCGTCGGCGTTCCCCAGCCTGATCCGATGATCCGTGTCAACGTTGCCTGGCCCGCTGCGGAGGCCGCCTGAGCAGCAGAAACACCCTTCCCGGCAGCAATGCAGTCGGTAGCCGAGGTCGGCGCGCCCGCCTTGGCCGCGATCTGGGAGATCTGCGCGTTGCTCAGATCCGTGCCGCTGCCTTCGACGGGTTGGACGCCCACGCCGAACATGGCCGTGTGGAAGTTCATGAACAAGCCTTTGGGTGCCTGATCGACAGGCACCTCGGCGACGCAGGAAAAGGCGGCCGCGGCCCGCGACGAGTAGGTCTTCGACGCTGAGTTGAGGTTCAGGAAATCCAGGAAGTGATAGCGGATGGCCAGCTTGCCCTCGTCCACGCCCTTCATCATCTGCTGCCCGAACTGGGACTCGAAGTCCTTGCAGACCGGGCACATACCGTCCTCGTACATATCGATGGTGACGGCAGGAGTGCCGCCCGCGGTGACCGTGATCACGCCATTGCTCAGCGACGCCGTGGACTTCGTCGAAACCGGGTGATCGGTGACCGGTGAGGCATTCTGCTTCTTGTTCAGCACCAGGCCGATGACGACGATGACGGCGATCAATCCGACTGCGATCCCGCCGATGATCATCTGGGTGCGGTTGGCCTGTGGCGTCATCTCCCGGGCGGAGGCCACGGACTGACGACCGGCTGACGTGGCAACCGAGCTCCGCCGCGGGGACGACGGCGGTGACGACGGCGGTGTGGGCGTCTGGCGACTTCCGGCGTTGGCCTTGGTCGCACCGACCGGTGACGATCCGGACCGCTGTCCCTTGGGTGTTCGCGAGCTCACTGCACTCCTTTGCCGACGGGCATCGGCCGCGCCGGCACTCCCGTACCGGCGCGACCATCGATGTCGCCGACCTTCGGCGACCATTGGCCGCCAGGGTAGTGGGCGCAGATGAGGACTTGTGCTGAATCTCTGTGGAGTGCCCAGCGATGAATCTGCAGACGACGAGTCGCCTCGGTCAGCGCTGTCCGTTGCCGTCCGACGACGGCGCCACGGGCCAGCCTGCTTCCTCGAGATGCTCGCGGACGCGCTGCACATCGGTATCCGACGGCATCTCGTTGGTCACCTTGGAGATCAGCACGCCGATGTCCGCGACGCCGACGGGCGCGTGCCCGGAGGCCAGGATCTCCTTGGCCACCTCCAGCGTCTCGTCGTCGGTGAGCCGTCGTCGCAGCAGAGCGAGCAGCGGGATGTAGTCCTGCGGCGGCACGCCCTGGGGGTAGCCCAGGCGGAGCCAGCCGACGATCGACGCGAGCAGGGCCTGCCTGACCGGACCACGGTCCGGGCGGTCGGGGGAGCCTGCTTTCACCTCGCCACCCCCTGTCTCCGCCACGCCCGACAGCGGCCAACCGGCCGCTGCCAGACGTGCGGCGACCAGGGACATATCTTCGTCCGTCGGCTCCTGGTCGGCAATCCTTTCGATGGCCTCGTGGACGGAAGTCCGGTCAGGTACCAGCCCGGAGTCGACCAGATCGGCCACCACGGCATCGACGTCCTCGTCGCTCAGTCGCTTCTTGAGCAGGGCGAGCAACGGGAAGTAGTCCTTGGGCGGCACGCCTTCCGGGTAGCCCTTGCGCAGCCAGTTGAGGATCGAGCCGAGCAGACCGGGACGGTCATCGACCGTCGACATCAGGAGAGACCGAACTTCGCCAGGAACGTTTTGCTGGCGGCCAGCACCACGATGGCGGCGACCACGACGAGCGCGACGACAGCGAAGCAGAGAACAGCGATCGCCCGCCCGGCCGGGGTGGGTGCGGTGACGCTGCCGTCGGGCGAGACGGTGCCCGACGAGGTCCGGATGCCGATGGAGAACAACGCGGGTAGACCGGCGCCCAGGACGAGCCCGACCAGCAGGACCTTCCAGATCGGGCTGATGGCGGTGATGATCGTCGACATGGCAGTTCCTCTCAGACCGAGGTCGAGGTGCGGGAGTTGGACAGCTCGGTCCGGGCGTCCGTCTTCGGGGTGAGTCCGTGCTCGTCCCAGTCAGCGTTGACGTTGTCCGCGTGGACGGGAGCCTTGCGGGAGCGGATGTAGATCATCGAGGCCACCGCGACCAGGATCGCGAAGACGACCAGGATGCCGATCAACCCGTCGGCCGGGCCCTTGAGCAGATCCGCGATGAACCAGCAGATCGCGCCGACGACCGCGGCGGCCGGCAGGGTGATCAGCCAACCTGCCGCCATCCGGCCAGCCACGTTCCAGCGCACCTGCGCGCCCTTGCGGCCGACGCCGGTGCCGAGGATCGACCCGGTGGCGACGTGGGTGGTGGACAGCGCCAGGCCCAGGTGCGAGGAGGTCAGAATGACCGCGGCCGAGGCGGTCTCGGCGGCCATGCCCTGCGGCGAGGAGATCTCGACCAGGCCCTTGCCCAGCGTCCTGATGACGCGCCAGCCACCGATGTAGGTGCCGAGCGCAATGGCCACCGCACAGGCGACCTTGACCCAGATCGGGATGTCGCCGTTCGCGTCGAGCGAACCGTGGGCGACCAGCGCCAGGAAGATGACCCCCATGGTCTTCTGCGCGTCACCGGTGCCGTGCGCCAGCGAGACCAGCGAGGCGGAACCGATCTGACCCCAGCGGAAGTGCTTTTCCCGCGCCTTCTCGGGTGCCTTGCTGGTCAGCCGGTACACCAGCCAGGTGCCCGTCGCGGCGATGATCAGCGCGACCAGCGGCGACAGGATCGCCGGGATGACGATGCTGGACAGCACCAGGGTCCAGTCGACGCCCTTGGAGAAGCCGAGCCCGGCCACCGCAGCGCCGATCAGCCCGCCGAACAGCGCGTGGGAGGAGCTCGACGGCAGGCCGAGCAGCCAGGTGGACAGGTTCCAGATGATCCCGCCGACGAGGCCGGCGAAGACGATGGTGATGAGCAGGTGGTGGCCACCGGGAGCGTTGAAGAACGCGGCCGGTGCTCCGTTCTTGTCCTGGATGTGGACGACCTTGGCGACGGTCTTGGCCACCTGGACGGACAGGAACGCACCGACCAGGTTCAGCACGCCGGAAATGGCGACGGCGACCTTCGGCTTCAGGGCTCCGGTGGCGATCGAGGTCGCCATCGCGTTGCCGGTGTCGTGGAACCCATTGGTGAAGTCGAAGGCGAGGGCGGTGCCGACCACCAGGACCAGGATGATGAACTCTGTCATGGCGTGAATGGTGCTCAGCGCGAAGCTTGTTGTCCACCTGCCCGGGGCGTGTTTTGCCTGATCAGAGCCAGTGTTACGCGAAAGGTCATCTACTGTTCACCTCGGTGGAACCGGCCGTGGGCCGGGGCGCCGCGGCGCTGCGGCGACCTGGCTCACTGCCCCTGTCAGGCTTGCGCCACCAGGTCCAGGACGGCCAGCGCTCCGGGTTTCGGCTGGCCGCTGGTATCGGTGCTGGCCGCGATGTGCACCAGCACCCGGCTGCCCAGCGGGATGCCGATCAGCCCCTTGAGCGAACCCTTCGCATCGATGGAGATTTGCTGCAGCCCGGTGGTACTCGGATCGGCGGTAGCCGCGGCGGCTCCGGTCTTCGGCCACGTCGACTGCGTCTGGCTCTGGGCCCAATCGGTGACGACCAGCTGCGCCAGGACGTTCCCGGCTTTCACCTTCGCTCCGGTCCCCTGGGCGATGACGTAGACGGCGTTGGTGGTGGGCTCGGTCAGCCCCTTGGGCACCGTGATCTTCGGCTCCTTTCCCAGCGCGCCGGTCACCGTGGGGGCGCCATTGACGGCCGGCTTCAGCACCGCGTTCGTCTGGCCGGTGCTGTCGGCGGCGATCCGCGACACGATGTCGACCACGAAGACGATGGTGTCGGTGCCCTTGATACCGGCACCACTGCTGCCGGTGGAGCCGTACCCGTCCGATGGCGGGAGGCTCAGCATCACGCGGCTGCCGACCTTGACCCCGACCAGGGCGACGTCCCAACCGGGAACGACCTTCCCGCGGCCGATCTGGAACGTGCTGGTGGCCTTGCGGTCATAGGAGTTGTCGAAGACCTTGCCGCCCCAGATCTGACCCAGGTAGTTGGTCACCAGGAAATCGCCCTTGGCGGTCGCCGGGCCCGTGCCCTCGCTCAGGACCTGCCGCTGCAGGCTCGGCGGGGGGCTGCTCTTGGGGAAGGTCAGCGTGGGCTTGGCGCCGAACGCACCCGAGGCGGTCGGTAGCTCCGACTTCGCGACGGCAGGTGCCAGCACGGTGGCCGCCGGAATCGCCGGACCCAGGTTCGCTGCTGCGCTGACACTGGCCGAGCTGGTCGCCCCACCGGACGCGGCCGGGCTGGATGCGCTACCGACAGCTCCGGAGGACTGCACCGCGTTCGACGCAGAGGTGCTCGACGTCGAAGTGGTGGTCGAAGAGGATCCGCAGGCGGCGAGTACGAGGAGCGGAAGGGTAGCGAGAGCGGCGCGGAGGCGCATGAAAGATGTCCTTCGTTGTTCGGCTGGCGATCGGCCCCAGGTAGACGGCCGTTCGAGTGTCCGGGCGTTGCACCGTCGGTGGTCGGGGCGCCCGGGGTGACCCGGCTTGGATACCCTACGCAACCGACCTGTAGGTCAGATGTGAATGTTCCTTCGCCGCGAGAACAATCACCTCCCTCATCCCGGGGCCGCAACCGGGCGGGCACAGGTCCGATCAGGGCCGGTCGGGGCCCTACTGTTGTCCTGTGGCAGGTACCCCGCGCGTCTTCGTTGCACAGCTGGCCGGGCTTCCCGTGTTCGGCCCCGGTGGCGAATCCATCGGCAAGGTCCGGGACATCGTCGCCGCTCTGCGGCTGGACCGACAGCCTCCTCGGGTGCTGGGCATCGTGGTGGAGCTGCCGACCCGCCGACCGATCTTCGTGCCGATGCTCCGGGTCAGCTCGCTCGAGTCGCACGCGGTCGCCCTGTCGACCGGTTCGGTCAGCCTGCGGCGCTTCGAACAACGCCGCACCGAGGTGCTGGTGATCGGCCAGCTGATCGACAAGAAGGTCCGGCTGGCCACCACGGCGTCCGCGGCCACCGTCATCGACGCGGCGATGGAGCGGACCAGGACCCGCGACTGGGTGGTCACCCGGCTCGCCGTCCGGGAGCGAACCGGGGTGCTGACCCGCCGGTCGCCGGTGCAGGTGCTCAACTGGACCGACGTGCGCGGGACGGACCTGACGGATCTCACCGACAACACCACTCTGGGCACCCAGCAGCTGCTGGCCTCGTTCGACGGCATCCGGGCGGCCGACGCTGCCACCGTGCTGCGCGACCTGCCGCCGGCGCGGCGGTTCGAGGTCGCCGACGCGCTGGACGACGACCGGCTCGCCGACATCATCGAGGAGCTGCCCGAGGAGGACCAGAAGGGCATGCTGGCGCACCTGGACGAGGCCCGGGCCGCGGACATCCTGGAGGCGATGGACCCGGACGACGCCGCCGACCTGCTGGCGGAGCTGCCGCCCGGCGTCCAGGAGCGGCTGCTGGAGCTGATGGAGCCGGAGGAGTCCGAGCCGGTCCGCCGCCTGCTGCAGTACTCGTTCGACACCGCCGGCGGTCTGATGACGCCCGAACCGATCGTGCTCACCCCCGACGCGACCATTGCCGAGGCGCTGGCACGGGTCCGCTCCCCCGACCTGACACCAGCGCTCGCGTCCATGGTTTTCGTCTGCCGGCCGCCGCAGGCCACCCCGACCGGCCGGTATCTGGGTTGCGTGCACACCCAGCGGCTGCTGCGGGAACCGCCGTTCGACCTGGTCGCCGGGGCGATCGACAAGGAGATGGCGCGGATGTCCGCTGACGCCAGCCTGGCCGAGGTCACCCGGTTCTTCGCCGCGTACAACCTCGTGTGCGCGCCGGTGGTGGACGACGAGGAGCACCTGCTGGGCGCGGTGACCGTCGACGACGTGCTCGATCATCTGCTGCCGGACAACTGGCGCGACCTGGGACTGGGCGACATGCCGACGCAGCTGCGCACCTCCGCACGCATGAAGGAGGTCGGCCGTGGCTGAGGCCCGACCAGGGCGCCGGCTGGACCAGCCGCGCAACCAGCGCCGCTTCGCGCTGGACATCGACCCGGAGGCCTTCGGGCGGTTCTCGGAAGGCCTGGCGCGCTTCCTCGGTACCGGCAAGTTCCTGTTCTGGCAGACGCTGACGGTGCTGCTGTGGATCGTCTTCAACGTCACGGCGTGGATCCACCACTGGGACCCCTATCCCTTCGTCTTCCTCAACCTCGCCTTCTCCACCCAGGCGGCGTACGCGGCGCCGCTGATCCTGCTGGCCCAGAACCGGCAGGACGACCGGGACCGGATCTCCCTCGACGAGGACCGGAACCGGGCGCAGCAGACCAAGGCGGACACCGAGTACCTGGCCCGCGAACTGGCCGCGCTGCGCATCGCCATCGGCGAGATCGCCACCCGCGACTACCTCCGCGGCGAGCTCGAACGGCTGCGGACGGACATGGAGGACGGCGGACGGAGCTCGCGCGAGGAAGCCGCGGCGAAGAAGCGCAAGGCCAAACCATTGAAGGCCGGCCTGCCGAAGGACGTCCTGGACGACTGACCGGGCCGGGCCGTGTGGAAGTATCCGGCCAGTGCCAACGATCCTGCTGCTCACCGCCGAACGAATCAGCCACGAGGACCACGAGACCGCACTGGTCGCAGCCGAGCTGGCGGCCCTCGGGGTGGACACCGAGTTCGTGCCGTGGACCTCGCTGCTGGCCCGGACCGACGCCGCG
>CAXSEW010000203.1:0-7383 GCA_964236185.1 uncultured Nakamurella sp.
CGCTTCGGTCCGGCGATCGACGGGACGACGGTGGACAGGTCCAGCTCCAGGTACTCGGAGAACACCGGCTCGATCGCCGGGTCGTGCCACAGGCCCTGCGCCTTGGCGTACGCCTCGACCAGCGCCAGCTGCTCCTCGGGCCGGCCGGTCAGCCTCATGTACTTGATGGTCTCGTCGTCGATCGGGAACATCGCCGCGGTGGAGCCGAACTCCGGGCTCATGTTGCCGATGGTGGCCCGGTTGGCCAGCGGCACCGCGGACACGCCCTCGCCGTAGAACTCCACGAACTTTCCGACCACCCCGTGCCCCCGCAACATCTCGGTGATGGTCAGCACCAGGTCGGTGGCGGTGGTGCCGTCCGGCAGCGCGCCGGTCAGCTTGAAGCCGACGACGCGGGGGATGAGCATGGAGACCGGCTGGCCGAGCATCGCCGCCTCGGCCTCGATGCCGCCGACGCCCCAGCCGAGCACGCCCAGGCCGTTGACCATGGTGGTGTGCGAGTCGGTGCCGACCAGGGTGTCGGGGTACGCCTTCATGATTCCCGGCGAGCCGGCTCGCACCATGACGACCCGGGCCAGGTGCTCGATGTTCACCTGGTGCACG
Source organism: uncultured Nakamurella sp. (assembly GCA_964236185.1). Taxonomy (GTDB): domain Bacteria; phylum Actinomycetota; class Actinomycetes; order Mycobacteriales; family Nakamurellaceae; genus Nakamurella. The sequence continues at coordinate 604 of CAXSEW010000203.1, forward strand.
ATGCCGGTCCCGGGCGGGACGACCTTGAACTCGTCGAACGCCGTCTGCCCCCAGCGCAGAAACTGGTAGCGCTCACGGTTGCGCTCGTACTCCAGCTCGACGTTGCGCTCGAAGGCGTCGGCCCGGCCGAAGACGTCGGCGATGACGGAGTGGTCGATGACCATCTCGGCCGGCGCCAGCGGGTTGATCTTGTCCGGGTCGCCGCCGAGGTCGGCCATCGCCTCGCGCATGGTGGCCAGGTCGACGACGCAGGGCACGCCGGTGAAGTCCTGCATGATGACTCGTGCTGGGGTGAACTGGATCTCGGTATCCGGCTCGGCGTTCGGGTCCCAGTTCGCCAGCGCCAGGATGTGGTCCCTGGTGATGTTCGCGCCGTCCTCGGTGCGGATCAGGTTCTCCAGCAGGATCTTCAGCGAGTATGGAAGGTTGTCGGCATTCTCCAGCCCCGGCACCCCCTTGATCGACGAGATCTCATAGCTCTGTTCGCCCGAGTCCGACGGCACGGTCAGGGTCTGGCGAGCGCCGAAGCTGTCAGTGCTGTTCATGCTGGAAGACACGGTGTTCTCCTTTGAAGGTGTTCCAATGCTGAGGTGAAACAGTACGCTTGTCCTGTTGCACCGGCAAGATCGGACCGGCGACGACCATCCTGCTCCAGCACCCTCGGTGCGCGGGCCTGGGGTAGTCCGATTCTGCGGTAGCGGTGCCGCGAAAGCGCTGGACCGGCACCAGCGGTGCGGCCCTGGGGGGACTCTGGGTCGATCCAAGCAACGCTCGGGTCCTCCGGGCAACGATTGGGGCCGCAGTTGGTGTTGTCTGGACGTGCCGACCGTTGCTCGGACAGGAACCGGGTGCGGCCATAGACCCAGGTCCGAACGCAGCAACGCCCGGCCGGAGCGGGTGCTCCGGCCGGGCGTTGGCTGTCGGTGGATGTGGCGTGATGCCCTACTGGGTGTCCTACTTCTTCGCGAGCGAGATCAGGTAGTCGACGTCACCGGCGTCGAGTCCCTTGAGCAGGGCGGTGAAGATGCCCTTGTAGGAGCGCAACGGGCTGGCGTACCACTTGCCGCCGTTCTCCGTCATCACGACGCCGAGTCCGATGACCTGCTTGAACTCGCTCTTGATGATCTTCGACAGCTCCGGCGCCATCGGCGACGACGAGAGGCCCATCTTGCTGATGTAGTTGTCCAGCGTGCTGTCGTTGAGTACGACGGCTTCCTCGCCCGGCACGCTCACCGTCAGCGAGCCGGCGGCGGGGTCGCGGACCAGTTTGTAATCCTTGCCGTCGACGGTGGCGGTCAGCGTCTTGAGCGACACCTTCTTGCCGCCGGTCACGTCCGAGACGTCCCAGGTTGCATTGGAGAACTTGACCTGACCGGACATCGAGGTGGAGCGCATGTTCTTGGTCAGCAGCTTGCCGTAGTCGTGCAGCACACCCATCTCGTCGGGCGGCAGCAGGGCGATGGCGGCGTTGGCGTCGCCACTGGTGCTCGCATCGAGCAGCTTGTTCATGGTGTCCTCAGGGCTGGAGCCACCGGCGGCCGGGATGAAGTCGGCAGCGGTGGGGTTACCAGTGCTCTTGCCCTGCGCCCAGTAGTCGGCGGCCGTGTAGAACAGACTCGGGTACCACTTGCCATCGCGCTTGACCGTGGAGATGCGGATCGGATGACCCATCTTGCGGACCTCGTCGGCGATGTTGACCGTCCGGCTCGTCGGCTGCATGTCGGTCAGCTTGTCGCCGGCCGCGTTCTTGATCTTGTCGGTGATCGGCAGCTTGCTCGGATCGCTGACCACCGTGATGGTCCCGCCGGTCAGCTTGACGACGCTGACGTGGTCGTTGACCTGCTCGGGATTGTTGTCGTAGGTCAGTCCGGCAACCGTGATGGTGGAACCGGTGAGATCGCTGGCGCTGGCGCTGGCGTTGACGATCTGCAGGCGCTTCAACTCGCTGAGGATGTCGCCGGTGAAGTCGGAGAACAGACTGGCCTCGGCCGGGTCCAGCTGGTCGGCGACGCCGATCGGGTCCTTCTTCGTCAGCGACAGCAACATGGAGTTGGCGGCGTCCTGCGGGCTGCCCTGGCCGCCGGCGCTCTTGGTCTCCTTGTTGCCGAAATACAGGAAGCTGCCGCCGGCCAGGAGTGCGACGACGACGGCGATGGCCGTGATGATGACGGCCGTGCGGCTCTTCTTCGGTGACCCGGACGGTGCTGCCGGACCGGGGTACCCCTGATCGGCGAAGCCCTGCTGGCCGTCGCGGTCCGGCTGATAGCCGTATCCCTGGGGTTGACCGTAGCTCTGCTGGCCGTAACCCTGCCCCGGCCCCTGTTGGCCGTATCCCTGCGGCTGGCCGTAGCTCTGCTGGCCCGGGTAGCTTGCCTGGTCGTGTGGCTGTTGTCCGTAGGTGGGGCCGTATCCAGCACCGGATTGCGGAGGAATCGCCGGCTGCCAGCCGGGTGCTCCGCCGCCCTGCGGCTGCCAGCCGGACGGTCCGGCCTGTGACGGGTCGCCCTGTGACGGGTCGCCCTGCGGCTGGCCGCCCTGCGGCTGCCAGCCGGGCTGGTCCGGTCGGCCGTAAGGCTGCTGAGGTCCGTAGTTGTCGCTCATCCTGCATTTTCCCTTTCGGTTTCCACTGCTGTCGTGCTGTGTGCGGTTTCCTGAGGACTGTGCGGCAGGCACCGGGGTGACCCATCGAGAGTGGCGCTGTGGGCGGTCCGACGGACAGGACCGTCGGACGGTTCCCCTGATACATCACGACTTGGACGCGCTGGACGGCGGGCCGGTCGTGAACGGCGCCGGGACAGCAGAACCAGCACACCGCCCAGGACAGCCAGTACCGCGCCCGCAGTCGTGACCGACGGGCCGGTCGGGCTGAGTGCGATACCGGCGCCGCCATGACCGCCGGCCACCGCGAGCACCCCGGCAGCGCCGAGCCCGGTCAACACCCCGAACAGCAAGGTGGTGACTGCGGCGATGCGCCACCAGTGCAGGATGCCGGCGATCACCGGAACCATCGCCACTGTTCCGAGCAGCGGCCATAGCGAGATCGCCGTGGCGGTGGGCCCCCCGTCGAGGAACCGGAGTCGGCGGACGATCCCCAGAACGGCGTAACTATTGCGCTTTACCCCCCCGGAGGTCAGCCAGGGCAAAAAAGTTCCAGTCACGACGACGAGCAGTCCCACCAGGCTCAGCGTCGCCCCGACCGCCAGCGCGGCGCGGGATCTGGAGCCGGAGCGTGACGAAGCCAGCCGCGGCGAGGACGGGAGGCTGGTCACCTGCCCAGTGTGACCGATGGCCCCGACAGTGGCGGCGGGTATGCGGGAATCGCCGCGCCGTGACACCGCACGACGAGCTGCAGTACTCGAAGTGACGGACGGCAGCGATAGACCGATTTACAGGTCGTTTTATTTTGGTAACGCTCCGTCACGAGCGCCGCGACATCGCCACCATCGACTGAATTCCCGTCCCTGTGGCTGATGTGACTCACGGGTTTGATGGGACCACTGGCGTCTGGCGGGGGCAAAGTGGCATGGTGCTACTTGGCGTGTCGCATTGACAGATGAAACAGATGAGGTTCGGGGTTGATGGTGGTCCCGACAGCCGTGGTGCGCCACGGGGAAGGAGTTGTCGTGGCGCCTGCCGGCCGCACGAGATCCGCACGAGTGAGATCCGCTTGCACCGCAGGGCTGTGCGCCCTCCTCACCATCACCCTGTTCGCCGGGGTGGGCGTGCCCGCCGGGGCAGTCCCTCCGCCCCCGCCCAATCCGTCCGACCAACAGATTCAGGACTCGCAGAGCGCAGCAACCTCCTCGGCCGCCGAAGTTGGCCGGCTGTCCGGGCTGGTGTCCACCACCCAGGGCCAGATCACCACCTTGAACAACGACCTGGAACTCAAGGGCGAGCTGGTCAAGAAGGCGATGATCGACCAGCAGCTGGCCGAACAGGACGCGACCACCGCCCAGACGACAGCGGACACCGCCGAGCGCAACGCCCAGGCTGCCGGTACGGCCATCGCCGATGCCCGGACCAAGGCGGCGGCCTTTGCGGCGGCTTCCTACCGGCAGGGATCCGTTCTCGGGTCGATGACGGCGTTGATGGACGCCTCCAGTGCGTCCGACCTGCTGCAGCGTCAACAGCTGATCACGGAGATCTCGAAGTCGCAGCTGGGCGTCATCGCGAAGCTGCAGACCTCGCTCGCGGACAAGGCGAACCTGGACTCCGACGCGAGATCGGCCCGCGACCGCGCGGAGGAGGCCAAGGCGGCCGCAATCAAGGCCGCCTCGGACGCGCAGACGGCGAAGCAGGCGGCCAGCGATGCCTTCGTGGCCGGCAAGGCCCAGCTGGCGACGTTGGACTCCCGGCTGGACCAGCAGCAGGACGATTACCAGCTGGCGCTGAGCAAGGTGGCCGGTCTGAAGGATCAGCGCGCGCAGTACGACCAGTGGCTGGCCGCGAAGAAGGCGGAGGAGGAACGGCTCCGGCAGGAGGCGATCGCCCGCGCGAAGGCGGCCGCCATCGCAAAGGCCAAGGCAGAGAAATTGGCCGCGGAACAGGCGGCTGCGAAGGCGGCGGCCGAGGCGCGCGCGGCAGCGGCTGAACGCGCCCGACTGCAGGCCGAGGCCAAGGCGGCCGCCGAGGTGGCGGCCGAACAGGCCGCTCGTCAACAGGCGGTAGCTCTCGCGGCCGCCCGGCAGGCCAAGAAGGCGTACGACGACGAACAGGCGCAGTTGCGCGCCGCGACGGCGGCCAGAGCGGCGGCATCAGCGCAGGCGGCGGCCGCGGCATCAGCCCGGGCGGTGGCCGAGGCATCGGCGCGGGCGGTGGCCGAGGCATCGGCGCAGGCGGCGACCGAGGCATCGGCGCAGGCGGCGGCGGAAGCATCGGCGCGGGCGGTGGCCGAGGCATCAACACGGGCGGCGGCGGTGGCCGCTGCGGAGGCCGAGGCAGCGAAACCCTCGCCGGTCTACTACGCCAACTGTGTCGCCGTCCAAGCCGCCGGGGCTGCGCCACTGCATCGCGGGTCGCCCGGCTACCGATCAGCGCTGGACACCAACGGCAACGGCGTCGCCTGCGAGCTCCTTGGGTCCGCCGGCACCGGCGACGCCGATACCAGCGTCACCAGCAGCAGCGACTCGAGCAGCGGCGACAACAGCAGCACCAGCAGCAGCAACGACACCGGCAGCAACGACACCAGCAGTAGCGACACCAGCAGTAGCGACAGCGGTGGTTTCTCGCCACCCGCCGTGGCCCAGTCGGATTCCGCCGCGGCGAGCTCGCCGACGGTCAGCTCCGGCGGCTGGAGTGCAGCCAAGGGCGAGGCCGCCGTGGCTGCTGCCGAGCGCTGGGTCGGCACGCCGTACTCCTGGGGTGGCGGCAGCAGCAGTGGACCGACGACCGGCATCTGCGGGCCGGACGGCGCCTACAACGATTGCAACATCGTCGGTTTCGACTGCTCGGGACTCACCTCGTACGGGTGGGCGCAGGAGGGCGTCTCGATACCCAACTATTCGGTCTACCAGTACACGCTGGGGCAGCACATCTCGACGTCGGACCTGCTGCCGGGTGATCTGCTGTTCTACGCCAACGACACCTCGGACCCCAGCACGATCCACCACGTGGCGATGTATGCCGGTGGCGGCGAGATGGTCGAGGCACCATATTCGGGTGCCTATGTCCACGTCACCTCTGCGGCGTTCGACAACGGCTTCATCGGTGCCACCCGACCCGGAACCTGAGCCGGCCCGGACGCCGCCCGTGCCACCTCGCCCGGCCTGGGCAGTGGTGCTGGCGGGTGGGTCCGCGCGCCGGTTGGGGTTGGTCGACAAACCTGCTCTGCTGTTGGGTTCGGTCTCCCTGCTCGACATCGCCCTGAGGGCCGTCGCGCCGGCCCGAACGGTCGTGGTGGGACCGCGCCGCGAGCTCGGTGCCGACGTGCTGCAGACTCGGGAGGACCCGCCCGGCGGGGGACCCGCCGCCGCGCTCGCCACCGGGGTGGAGTTCCTTGCGGCTCACGACCGGACGCATGGATCAGCGGAACCCGCATTGCCCGCACTGGTCGTGGTGCTGGCGGCCGACCTCCCCGGTATCGACGCGGGCAGCGTGGACCTGCTCACGGCGGCCGTCGTCGAGCAGGGTCTGCCCGGCGCCGTGCTGCTGGACCCGGCCGGCCGGAGCCAATATCTGGCCGGCGTGTGGCGACTGCCCGATCTGCTCGAACGCTGTCGATCCCGACCGTCGTGGGACGGCGGACGGCTTTCGGACCTGCTCGCCCCACTCATCGGCGCCCGCCTGCCGGTGGATGGAAGGGTGTCGGCTGACCTCGACGTGGCGGCCGACCTGCTGGAGTGGGGCGTGCAACGACCACCGGACGGCCCGTCCGCAATACTCCCCTAGCGCAGCGTTCCGGCCCGATCGCACCACGGGTGATGATGGACTGGTGAGCATGTCGTACAGGACCGTGCCGTACAGCACCGTGTCGTCCAGGACCGTGTCTTTGGTGATGTCAGTGAGGAGCAGCCGGTGACGGCCGAAGCAGCGAGCGCACCCGAGTTCGACCGGGTGGGAAACCGACCGGTCGACCGCCCCGGGCCGGCGCGCGACGCGGCCCTGCTGGAACGCACGGTGTTCGAGGTCAAGAAGGTCATCGTCGGGCAGGACCGCCTGGTGGAGCGGATGCTCGTCGGTCTGCTGGCCAAGGGACACCTGCTGATCGAGGGCGTGCCAGGGGTGGCCAAGACGCTGGCGGTCGAAACCTTCGCGCGGGTGGTCGGCGGCACCTTCTCGCGC
>CAXSEW010000204.1:0-7381 GCA_964236185.1 uncultured Nakamurella sp.
ATGCGTCCCGTCCCTTCTTCCGCTCTGAGCCCGGTTCTCGGATGTCCGCCAGGGCTATCGAGGGCCTGCATACCCTCCAGACGTCTGAGGACGGTAAGGGTGCCGGTCGTAGATTCGCCCGATCGGGTGATCCTTGACCGAATTCTATCCCCGCTGGATGAAGTTGGCCCGGCTTGACGGTGTGTTTCTGCTACCAATCGCAATTGCTCAGTTGCGCAGGGTGGCCGCGCGCTCATCGCGGCCCCGCGCTCGGGCCGGTGGAACAGGCCGTCACTGTCGGGGCTCACCGGTAACGTCTCCGACCGTGACGACTGCTTCGCCGACCGGTCGGCCCGACAGCCCAGGAGCTGGCCGGCCGGGGCCGGCCGTGCAGACGGCCGCTGCCGAGCTGATGATCAGCGCGTCCGGGCTCACCAAATCGTTCCCGGTCAAGGGCGGCGGGACGGTGGAGGCAGTCCGAGGAATCGACCTCCGGGTGCCGCGCAGCGAGGCGTTCGGGTTCCTCGGTCCCAACGGCGCTGGCAAGTCCTCGACGATGCGGATGATCGCCTGCGTGTCTCCGCGAACCTCTGGCGAGCTGTCCATCCTCGGCCTCGACCCGGCGAGGGACGGCGTGGCCATCCGCGCTCGTCTCGGGGTAGTCCCGCAGCAGGACAACTTGGACGAGGAGCTGTCGGTCCGGGAGAACCTCTACATCTACGGCCGCTACTTCGGCATGTCGCGCAAGGCCTGCTGGTCGCGGGCCGATGAGCTGCTCGAGTTCGCCCAGCTGCAGGACAAGGCGGCTGCCACCGTCGAGGCCCTGTCCGGCGGCATGAAACGCCGGCTCACCATCGCCCGGTCGCTGATGAACGAGCCCGAGCTGCTGCTGCTCGACGAACCGACCACCGGGCTCGATCCGCAGGCTCGACATGTGTTGTGGGACCGGCTGTTCCGGCTCAAGCAGCAGGGCGTCACGCTGATCCTCACCACGCACTACATGGACGAGGCGGAACAGTTGTGCGACCGGCTGGTGGTGATGGACGGTGGCCGCATCGCTGCGGCGGGCTCGCCGGCGCAGCTGATCGAGCGCTACGCCACCCGTGAGGTGCTGGAACTGCGCTTTCTCCCTGGCGAGCAGCAGGCCGCCGAGCCGGCGGTGCGCGACCTCGTCGACCGCGTCGAGGTACTGCCGGACCGGTTGCTGCTGTACACACCCGACGGCGAGGCGACGCTCACCCAGGCGCTGCGCTCCGGTGTCCGGCCCGTTTCCACACTGGTCAGGCGGGCCAGCCTGGAGGACGTGTTCCTCCGGCTGACCGGCCGCAGTCTGGTCGACTGATGGCATCGCCGACCCGCCCGCTGCGGTCCACCGCGGAGGGCGCCGGGCCGCCCGGCGGTGCCCTGGTGGTGGTCGAATACCTGGTTCGGGTATGGCGCAGGTCGTTCGTCACGACATCGGCGGTCGCCGTCGGCACACCCGTCATCTATCTGCTGGCGCTCGGATTCGGTTTGGGCACGCTGGTCGATCGCGGGCCTGGCGCGGGTGCGCTGGAGGGTGTCAGCTACGCCCGGTACATCGCTCCGGCGCTGATCACCAGTGCTGCCCTGGCCACCGGCATCAGCGAGGCGGCGTACCCGGTGTACTCGCGGTTCAAGTGGACCCGGGTGTACTGGGGGGTGGCTGCCAGCCCGGTGTCGCTCGGATCCATCGCCGACGGCCAGGCGCTGTTCATCGCGCTGCGGCTGACCGTCAGCTCGCTGCTGTGCTACCTGGTGCTGGTGGTTGCCGGCGTCGGCGGCGGCATTGCCGGAGTACTGATGGTGCCGGCCGCCGTACTGACCGGGATGTCCTGCTCGGTGTGGATGTTGGTGCTCGCCGCCGTGATGAAGAAGGAAGGTATGGCGGTCAACATCGTGATGCGCTTCGTGGTGATCCCGATGACGTTGTTCTCCGGGTCGTTCTTCCCGATCGACCGACTGCCCGCCGCCGTCCGACCGCTGGCCTGGATCTCACCGCTGTGGCACGGCACCGCACTTGCCAGATCGGCGGCCCTGCAATCCTGGCATGTCGGGGCGGCTGTGGCCCACCTGGCGTATGTCCTGGCGCTCACCGCCATCGGCCTGGAAATGGCCCGCCGCAAGTTCAGCGCGAAGTTGCTGACATGACAGGCGCAGCCCGGGTCGGCGCGATGCCGATGCTCACCCGGATCGTCCCGCTGCACCTCTACGCCGGGCGCACCCACGTGCTGCTCGAGCGGTCGATGCGGGTCTACCGGCAGAGCTGGCTGGTCGTACTGTCCGGCTTCTTCGAACCGGTCTTCTACCTGCTGGCGATGGGCCAGGGACTCGGCTCGCTGGTCGGGCCGGTGGTCACGGCCGCCGGTCCGGTGGCCTACGCCGCGTACATCGCTCCCGGACTGCTGGCCACCTCCGCCATGAACGGCGCCATCTTCGACTCGACGACCAACGTCTTCTTCAAGATGAAGTACGCCAAGCTCTACGACGGCATGCTGGCCACCTCCCTGGGACCGGTGGACGTCGCGCTCGGCGAGATCGTCTGGTCGCTGGTCCGCGGCGGGCTGTATTCCGTCGCTTTCGTACTGGTCATGCTCGCCTTCGGGCTGATCGCCTCCTGGTGGGCGCTGCTGGCGGTGCCGGCGGCCCTGGTCATCGCGTTCGCGTTCGCCGCGATCGGCATGGCGGTGACGTCCTACATGAAGACGTTCCAGCAGATGGAGTGGATCAACACCGCGCTGCTGCCGATGTTCCTGTTCTCCACCACGTTCTTCCCGTTGACGGTATATCCCAGGCCGGTGCAGGTGCTGGTCGAGTGCCTCCCGCTGTTCCATGGCATCGAGTTGATCCGCGGGCTGTGCCTCGGGCTGGTCAGTCCCGCGCTGCTGCTGCACCTGCTGTATTTCGCGTGCATGATCGTCGTCGGCGTCGCTGTCACCTCGCGTCGACTGGAGCGGCTGCTGTTGCGCTGATCCGGCATCCGCCGCCCGTTCGGCGGCGGCGCCGCGCCCCGATCATCCACGATCCCGAGTCGAGCGCGGCCGTATGGGATAGTGGGGATGGTTCGGGGCAGGTACAACCCGGCTCGAACCCAGTCGGTGCTTCGATCGCCCGCGGTTCGGAACCTGGTCAACGAGCCAGCGTTCCAACCCGGCGCGGCGGCGCGGAACGGCTGGACCACCGCAGACTTCGCCAGGACGACTCCGTCCCGGACACATATTCGCAGAGGGCTCCTGTGCGGACGCGTTCCACAACGCGCCCGGGGGCCTTGGAGAGGAACCACCAACAGTGTCACCGACCACTACCACCACCCAGACCCTCGAGCAGGCGCTCACCGAGCTGCCGGCCAAGCTCCGCGTCCACGAGCTCGCCAAGCGGGCGGGCCTCACCTCCAAGGAGGTGCTGGCTGCCCTGTCCGCGGCGGGGGTGAAGGCCTCCTCCGCGGCCTCGTCGGTCAGCGCCGACGACGCCACCGCCGTACTGACCACGCTGCTCGGCGCTGCCGACTCGGCCACTGATCGGGATCCGGTCGGACCGTCCGCAGCGCAGGACGAGCTGGCCACGCCGCCCGCCGGGTCGGGTGATCCAGCCGCATCCGCCGTCCCGGATCCTGGCTTCTTCGCCGCACCGCTCTTCCTCCCACCCGCCGAACCCAAGCCGGCGCGGCGCCGCCGCGGCACCAAGGCGGCAGCCGAGCTGGTGACCGACGAACAGCCCGCGCTGCCGTCAGTGCCTGACAACGGCGACGCCGGCGTCGCGTCCGCCGGCGCGGTGTCGGCCGACGTTGCGCTCGACGGCGGGTCAACTCCGGATGCACCCGAGCAGAGCGATGCGGCCGAGACCGGGACCTCCCGATCGGGGCGACGCCGTAGGGGCCGTTCGGGTGGCCGGGGTCGCGGTGCGCAGCCGGACGACGCCGTCGAGTCGGCAACGTCGGGAGAGGAGCTGACAGCGCCGACCGACGACCCGTCCGACGAGCAGGCCGTCGCTGCCGTCGACGGTGCCCCGTTGGTCGATGACGATGACGATGACGATGACGATGACGACCAGGACGGTGACCAGGCCCGACGACGGCGTCGGCGTGGCCGTCGCGGGCGCGGGCGCGTCGGCGACGAAACGGCCGAGGAGTCGGCCGATCCGGCTGATCCGGCTGATCCGGCTGATCCGTCAGCGTTCTCCGCAGCCGGTGTCGTGGACGTGACCGGCGAGGAAGTCGTGGCCGCCGGCGTGCCGGCGGTCGAGGACGACAGCGATGAAGAGTCCGGCGACGAGGAGTCCGGCGACGAGGGCGGCACCCGCCGACGCCGTCGCCGTCGCCGTCGCAGCGGATCCGCCGAGCCGGTCAGTGACGACGGTGCGATCGAGGACGACCCCGACAACACCGTCGTGCACGTCCGCCAGCCGCGGCCGCCGCGCGAGTCCAACAGTCCCGCCTCCGTCGTCCAGGGCATTCGCGGCTCGACCCGGCTGGAGGCCAAGCGGCAGCGCCGGCGTGATTCGCGCGGCGACCGCAAGCGTCCGCAGATCCTCACCGAAGCCGAGTTCCTGGCCCGTCGCGAGGCGGTCGACCGGGTGATGGCAGTGCGCCAGCGCGGCGACCTTGCCCAGGTGGCGTTGCTCGAGGACGGCATCCTGGTCGAGCACTTCGTCTCCCGCGCCGGCTCCGAGTCGTTGATGGGCAACATCTACCTCGGCCGGGTGCAGAACGTGCTGCCCTCGATGGAGGCGGCGTTCGTCGACATCGGCAAGGGCCGCAACGCGGTTCTGTATGCCGGTGAGGTCAACTGGGACGCGGCCGGGCTGGCCGGCAAGGCCCGCCGGATCGAGACCGCTCTGTCCGGCGGCGACACCATCCTGGTGCAGGTCTCCAAGGACCCGGTCGGACAGAAGGGCGCCCGGCTGACCACCCAGATCTCCCTGCCAGGGCGCTTCCTGGTCTACGTGCCGGGCGGCGGAGCCACCGGCATCTCCCGCAAGTTGCCCGACACCGAGCGCAAGCGGCTCAAGTCGATCCTGGATCGCATCGTGCCGGAGGACGCCGGAGTCATCATCCGCACAGCCGCCGAGGGGGTGGCCGAGGAAGAACTGGCGCGCGACGTCGACCGGCTGAAGTCCCAGTGGGAAGCGATCTCCGAACAGGCGAAGAAGAAGGGCAACGCGCCCCTGCAGCTCTCGGCCGAGCCCGACACGCTGATCAAGGTGATCCGCGACCTCTTCAACTCCGACATCTCGCGGCTGGTGCTCGACGGCGACCGGGCCTACGAGCCGGTGGCGGCCTACGTCGGCGCGGTCGCCCCGGAGCTGGCCGATCGGGTGTCGCGGTATGACGGTCCCAACGATGTGTTCGCGGCCTACCGGATCGACGAACAGATCGCCAAGGCACTCGAGCGCAAGGTCTACCTGCCCTCGGGTGGATCGTTGGTGATCGACCGGACCGAGGCGATGACGGTCGTCGACGTGAACACCGGCAAGTACACGGGCTCCGGCGGCAACCTCGAGGAGACGGTCACCAGGAACAACCTGGAAGCGGCCGAGGAGGTCGTCCGCCAGCTGCGGCTGCGCGACATCGGCGGCATCATCGTCGTCGACTTCATCGACATGGTGCTGGAGGCCAACCGCGAACTGGTGATGCGCCGGCTGACCGAGTGCCTCGGTCGGGACCGGACCCGCCACCAGGTGGCCGAGGTGACCTCGCTCGGGCTGATCCAGATGACCCGCAAGAAGATGGGCACCGGTCTGGTCGAGGCGTTCTCCGAGCCGTGCCCGCACTGCCAGGGTCGGGGCATCCTGCTGCACGACGTTCCGATGGAGGACCGTTCGAGCAACCAGGACGAGGACCCGAACAAGGGGCGGCGGCGTGGCAAGGGCCGCCAGGACACGGCGCCCGAGCCGGAGCCGATCATCAAGCAGGTGCCTGCTGCGGTCCGCCCGCCGGACCCGCGCGGGCCGAAACCGCCGACCAGGTCGGACGGCCAACTGTCGCCGGAGACCGATCACGCGCAGGGCCATCACGGCGGGGACGATCAGGCTGCTGCCGGGACGTACCCGGTGGCGACGCCGTCGGTGCCCGACCGGGGAATGGCTGCCGAGGCCGGAACCAGCGCTTCGTTCAACGCTCCGCGGTCCCGGGACGCCTCCGATGCCGTGTCCGCGGTGCTGGCTGCGCTCGATGCTCAAGCGACGCGCCAGGTGGATCCCGTCGCGGCGGGCGGTACTACCGACCCCACCGTCGCCTCTGCCGACGCTGCACCGTCGGGTCGCCGGCGTGATCGGCGGGCCGCCGGCCGGCCGGCCGGGGCCCCGAATATGCCCGTCGCGGCAGTGCCGGAGGATGTGCCGGCTGCGGTAGCGGACGAGGTCCCGGCGCCGGAACAGGCAGTCGTCGACAGTGCTGTGGTTGACGCCGCAGTGGCTGACAGTGCTGTGGTTGACGCCGCAGTCGTCGACAGTGCTGTGGCCGACGCCGCAGTGATCGATGCCGAGGTGACATCCGCAACGTTCGGGCAGGCAGCGACAGCATCAGCGGCGACTGACCTTGAGGTGTCCCCAGAGGTCGAAGCGCCGGAGCCGGTCGCCGATGTGGTGACGCCGGCGGCGCGGTCCGGCCGGCCGCCCCGGCGGCGTGCGGGCCGACCGGCCGGTGCGGCGGTGTCGTCTTCGGAGGGAGCGCCTACGGACGAGCCGTCGACCAGCCCGGATGACGCCGCAGCAGATCACGCCGCAGCAGTTTCCGCGCTTGTCGATACGGACCGCGTCATCACCGGCAGTGGAAGCACCGGCAGTGGAAGCACCGGCAGTGGCAGTGCCGGTAGCGATGATGTGGTCGACGCGCCGGCGAAGGCCGCTCCGCGACGCCGTCGGGCGGCTTCGCGGCCGGCCGGGCCGGCCGGTGTGCCGGTGCCCCAGTGACCGCCGCACGCGGCTGACCAGCCGGAATCACGCTGGTTTGTCGTGGTAGGCGTGCCGCAGGTAAGGTAGGGCGTCTCCCCGCTGCACTGCAGCGGGTTTACGACTGCGTTGAATCAAGTACCGCATTCAACTCAAGTAGTTCATTGGATCAAGTACTGCATTGGATCCAGTGCTGCCCTAACTGGCCTGCAGCAGCGAGATGTGGACGACCGATGTTTCGCTGGCGGGTGGCAACCGTGCAGTACAACCGCATGGTGACCTGAGGGTCTCCGATGCGCGCACGACCTCTTGTTCCTCGAGGACACCTCGAGGCGCGACCGCAGCACCGACATGAATGCGATATCGACATGAGCACCACACGAACAGTTGAGGAAGGCGCGTCCACGATGTACGCGATCGTCAAGACCGGCGGCAAGCAGTACAAGGTCGCCGAAGGCGACGTCATCGAGATCGAGAAGCTCGAGGGCGAACCCGG